>JAITPL010000167.1 GCA_031289445.1 Tannerella sp. | reverse complement strand
GTTTCGCGAGCCATTATTATCTGTTGGCGTGCCTCAAATACATGCTCGTATGTTACCGTGCTGTAATCATCACTTTTGAGCACTTGCATTGTTGCACGCTTAAACAAATTGTTGACCATCCATGGTTGACCTTTCGTTTGCTCCCAAACGTAATTCAAGGCCTCGCCAGTGATTTGCTGACCGGTCTCCGCTGTGTGCTGAGCAAAAAGTTTTATTATATCGTCTTTTGAAAAATTCCCTATCACAGCCGAATCTTCCTTTATGTTGAACGGCGAGCCGGGATTGGGAGCCACTCCACCCTTCGATTTCGTGATATAATCCTTCAAATCCCTCATGCCGACAAGCGCTATGGATACAGGGAAAATCCCGATTCCACGACTTGCGAATCCGTCGCGTAACTGACGCAGGAAACTAATCATTGTTTCACCTTCGAGAACATCAACTTCATCAAACAGTACTATCAATGGCTTGGGCGCAATCAATTCGCTCCAGTTCTGCAGCGTATTACTCAAAACCACAAGAGGACTGTCGTTTTTAGTAGATGGCACCGGCAAATGGTGTCTGATAGCGGCGTTTTGGATTATCCCGCCCAAAGCCGGCATAGCCAATATCGGGTCGGTTACGCCTTGCAACGCTTCCACGCTTACATAACAAGCAATGGCTTCGTCGCCGCTATTGATTTCGCGCATCCAACTCTGCAGGAAAGTAGTCTTGCCAGTCTGTCGCGGCGCATGAAGCACCCAATACAGTTTATCGCTGACATAGCGATGCAACTGTGCCCCTACTAAGCGTTCCTCAGGCGGCAACATATAGTGGTCATCGGGATTACAAGGCCCTGTGGTGTTGAAGAATCTTATCAGTCGTTTTGCCATATATTTTCTTTTTTGTCGCAAAGGTAATCATTATTTATCAAAACAACCCAAACTTGGGGGCTGAATGATTCTGATGGATCGGATCAACTGAGGAATTTGAGGACGGTGAGGACGGTGAGGAATTTTGAATGATTCTATTGATTGTATCAACTGGGGAATTTGAGGAATTTGAGGACGGTGAGGAAGTTTGAATGATTCTGTTGATGTTGTATCAACGGAATGCGTCTGTTAATTGTCAATCACGTAGTGGATGTAGAGACGCGGCACGCCACTCTGTACCCCCCAATTATCAATTATCAATTGTCAATTGTCAATTGAATCACGTATCCTCCGCCGGAAGCCAGTGCGACTGTTAATTTGCGGTCGGTTGGGATGGTGATGATTTCGCGCTTGTAGTCGCGGGCGGCGCGGGCGGCATTTACTCCGTCGCGAAAGACTTCGCCCTTGAAGCTGCCTTCGCCAAGGAATGACAAGTCGAGTTCCATACTGCGTGCTTCCCATCCGTTCAATGCGCCGATATACCAGTCCTTGCCTTTGCGGCGGGCTATGGTCACATACCGGCCAATCTCGCCGTTCAACACAAGGGTTTCGTCCCAGACGGTCGGTATGGAGGCTATCAAGCGCGTACATTCGTCTTCGGCTCTATAGGTGGAAGGATTGTCGCAGAGCATGCTCAGCGGCGATTCAAAGACAACGTATTCAGCCAGTTGATGACAGCGAGTTCCCTGACTCATCGGTTCATTATTTATTGCCCTGAAATTACCGCGTGTAGCATTGCGCATGGCTCCCTGCGTATAGTCCATCGGCCCGGCGACCTGACGGATAAAGGGAATGGTTACATCGTAAGTAACCTGGTCACAGTCGGCCGCAGCCCATTTCATCTGTTCCAGTCCGTTAACGCCTTCAAAGTTAATAACATTGGGATAAGTGCGATGCAGACCTGTCGGTTTGTATGTTCCGTGAAAGTCTATCAGCAGTTTGTATTTCGCGCCCGTCTCGGCAGCGCGTCGGTGGAAATCGACCATCACCTGATCGTCCCTGTCCATGAAATCCACCTTGAAACCCTTGAAACCAAGCTCGCTGTAATACTTGCATACCTTTTCCATATCCTTATCGAAAGCATAATAGCCAACCCAAAGAATCAACCTTACATTCTTGCTCGCGGCATACTCCACCAGCTGCTTCAAATCGACGCCTGGCCTGACCTTAAACAAGTCGGCCTGACTGACCGCCCAGCTCGCATCCAAAAGGAAATATTCCAGGCCATACTGTGCGGCAAAATCTATGTAGAACTTGTAAGTCTCGTTGTTGATGCCTGCGCGGAAGTCCACGCCATAGATATTCCAGTCGTGCCACCAGTCCCAAGCCGCTTTGCCGGGCTTGACCCACGAAAAGTCGCCGTCAGGAGGCGTTGACAGACGGTAAACCATGTCACTGTTGGCAAGGTCGGCATCCTTTTCGGCAACGATTATCACTCTCCATGGAAAAGCCCCTTCGCCCTCGCGTTTGGCAATATACGTTTCGCGGGTGTCAACCAGCGACTGCAGATGATACTCCTGATGCACATCCTTTGGATAAGGTGCAAAAACGCCCTTCAAGCCGTCTGTTTTAGATGGATAGAGGAACATGCCGGGATAGTCCGTCAAGTCGGCTTCGGTAATAAGTACTTTTTTGCCCTTTGTAGCCTCGACGGCTAAAGGCGTGATGCCAAGACGTTTTTTGTTCCACTTGGAAAGAAAAACGTATTCGTAAGCCTGCTCGAACGACTGCATGTATTGCTTTTCGAGAGGTACGTTTTCGGACACGTTGCCATACGCGATATAAGCCTTGCGGTTGGCGGGGAAATTGAACTCCGCCTGTTCGCTCTCGACGGTGAACGCTTGCTTTGCCGTTGATACAAAACGATAGACTGCGCCATCGTTATAAGCCCTGAAAACGATGGAATAGTCGCCTTCGAACGACAGTTTCAACTCCTGATAACTGTCCGCGACCGTGGATTTCTTATAAACCGCAGCGCTGAATGAAGTATTGACATTGCTCGCTTTCGAATCGGCAAGTTTGGGATTGACGCCATAGGCGCTGCCGTCCGAAAGGGTCATCGAAATATCCGACCGGGACAGTATTATGTCACCTTCGTGTGTAATGGAGTATGATACCGTTTTGCCTATATCGACTTTCACATTCAGTTTGCCGTCGGGCGATTTCAGCGTGAAACTCTTCAGTATGGCGGCTTTCGGATTGACCTTCTGCGGCTTCATCGCCAATACTTCCTCCGGCTTGTCGGTAGTGATAAAGTCAACGCCCATCTTCGCCATATCGGTGTAGTCGGCCTCGCTGTTGGCAGTCCATGCGTTTACCGTCATGCCCAGAGCGTGCGCCTGTTCGACGTATTCGGGATGTGCGCGAAAGAGACTGAAATGATAGTCTATACCGGTTATTTTCATGTCTTTAAGCTCCTGCACGGTAAAATCGGATATTGAGCCTGAGAGGTACGACACTTCCTCGTCGGGGGCAATACGCACTAACTCCCTGCACACATCAATGCTGAAAGCGATATATTCTACCTGTTTGGCCAGCCCTGCCGCGTTCACGGCATCGACGCAGGCGGCAGTAACGGCACGGTTGCGTTCGAGTGTGCTGTGAGTCTTTATTTCAAGAATCAGTTTAACTCGCGGCTTGGCTTTAGCCTGCTTCAGATAGTCTTCGAGCGTGGGCAGCCTTTCGCCGTTGTCGAGCGTCAGGTCTTTTATCTGCGCATAAGTGGCATTCTCGATGGTGATGCCGTTGATTACGCCGTCGTGATTGAGGACAACCTTGCCGTCGGCAGTTATCCAGACGTCAAACTCGGCGCCATAGACGCCTATTTCCTGCGCCTTGCGAAGCGCGGTTACAGAGTTTTGCGCCGAGCCTTCGGTTTGCCAGTAGCCGCGATGCGCTATTGTTTGAGGTTTAGCTGTTTTGGCCTGCGCGGTCAAGGCCATTGAAGCCATTAAAGCTATCCCTAAAAAGATGAATGACAAGTTCTTTTTCATACAGATAATATCTTAATGTGAATATAATTACTGCAAAGATAATAATATAAAATTGATTTTACTCTCTTTTTCGTGTGAACGCCATCAGCGCTATCGCCAGTAAACAGCTTATAACAAGTAATATAAATCCATTGTTCCAGCCTAACCGTTCAACTACTATTCCCATAACAAAATTTGCCAGCAGCGACGTGCCTACGAAATAGCCGAAGAATCCTGTCAGACCGGCCGATGTACCGGCCGCATTTTTAGGCGCCAAATCCAAGGCATGAACGCCGATAAGCATCACAGGGCCATAGATAAAAAATCCTATCGACACGAAGGCTATTATATCGACCGTCATGCCATAAGGATTGAGCCAGTAAACCAGGATGGAGAGCATTACAGGTAGCATGAACAGGATAGTTGTCATGGCGCGTTTGCCATGAAAAAACTTGTCGCTGACCCATCCGCAAAGCAGCGTTCCCGGAATGCCGGCCCACTCATACAACGAATACGCATTGCTGATTGCTTCTTGCGAGTAGCCCTTGACCTCCGTGAAATAGACCGGCGCCCAGTCCAGCACTCCATAGCGCACGAAATAGACAAAGGCGTTGGCTACGGCAACAAACCAGAGCAGTCGATTATTCAGCACATACTTGAAAAATATCTCTTTAGTTGTCAGAATCTTCTCGGAATCGGCAGAGTAGTTGGGCGGATAGTCGTTCTTGTGTTCTTCGATGCTCGGAAAACCTTTTGACTGCGGATTGTCGTGTATCAAAAGCAGAGCTATCAACGCTATCATCATGGCTATACATGCCGGAAAGAAGAATACCCCAAAGCGCCAGGCATACGCGGGCACAAACAAGGATGCGCCGAGCAGTATTCCCCATTTGACAATTTGTCCAAGCATACCGCCGCCTATATTGTGCGCCAGATTCCAGAAAGCCATCTTTGTGCCTCGTTCCCGGATCGAAAACCAGTGCGTCATAACCCGTCCGCACGGAGGCCAGCCCATGCCGCCAAACCATCCGATAAGAAACTGAAAAATACACATTGAGGTTATGTTGTACAGTCCGATATTTGTGCCTGCGAGCATGGTTGCTACTGATGCAAGCAGCAAGCCCAAGGGAAGGAAACGTTTTGCGTTGCTGCGGTCGGAAATGCCACCCATCAGGAATTTCGACAGACCGTAAGCTACGCCGTTGAAGGCATACGCCATGCCTAAATCAGACTTCGTAAATCCCAATTCTATTAGATAAGGCATAGCAAGCGAGAAGTTTTTCCTCACCAGATAATATGCGGCGTAACCGATAAAAATGCCGAAAAATACTTGTATTCGCAGCTTTTTGTAATCGGCGTCAATCTGCTTTCTGTCTCCTTTCTGTGGCTTTGGAGCCGGAGGTGTTAAAAATCCGTTTTTCATGCTATCTTTTAATTTTTAATTTCTACCTTCTACTTTTATTTCCCGTATGTTGATTTGTAGAGGAATTCGGCGAGTGAAACGTCATCTGTAAATTGCCGGACGGTATCATGGGGAATTGCTTGTCGGATGTGGACGTCGAGAGTACGGCCCCGCTTGTTGAAGGCTTCGATTGCGACCCGCAGAACGCGCAACTTCCAGTTTATACGCCCCAGACGGTAGAAGAACTTCGAGTTCAGGCAGTCGAAATAGACCGGTATTACCGGCAAACCCGCCTTGCGGATAATGCGGATTACGCTGTGCGTCCAAGGCAGGTCGCGTACAGTCTTGTTACGCACGTCATAAAACGACATTGCGCCGGCCGGAAAGAAACCTATCGGATGTCCTTCGCGAATGTGGGCTATTGCAAGGCGGACGCCATTGATGTTGTTCGGATTTGGCGACTTGTTATCCGAAGTTTTGGGGGTTACGGATATGAAATTGTCGCCCATGGCGTTGATTTGCGAGAGTACGCCGTTGACCATCACGCGGAAATCCGGGCGTCGCGAGGCAAAGATGTCGATCAGTATGATTCCGTCGAGCGAGCCGACAGGGTGGTTTGAGACCGTGATAAATGCGCCTTCGGGCAGAGCGTTCAGCGCCTCGCTGTTGTGCAGCCGGTAGCTGACGTTCATCATCGGGTCGGCCAGCATGGAGGAAGTGAATGCCGCGCCTCGCAGATGGCAGTGGCGTGCATGTATCTCGTTGACCTTGTCGATAGCCAGCAGTCGGAAAAGGCGCTTTACAAGCCATACGCCCAAACGCGAACGCAGCAAGGGCATTCGGTTTTGAATGTCTGCTATTGCTATGACTTCGGGGTTCACTTCGTGCGCCTCTTTCACTTCGGATTGCGATTCTTGTTTCACTTCTTGAGCTTCTTGCGTGTGGCGTTTCACTTCTTGAGCTTCTTGTTTCACTTCTTTCACTTCGGATTGCGTTTCTTGTTTCGCTTCTTGCGTGTGGTGTTTCGCTTCTATAACTTCGGATTTCATTTCTTTATCAACTCGTCACAAATTTTCTCGTGCTGCCTTATTGATTTTAACAGCACGAAATTAAGTACTACTATCTCTATGAAAAAATACAGCCATACAATGCCGCTCAGGACGCTTATAAAAAGTGCAATAGCGCGTCCGTTGAAGGTCAGCCAGTCAATCCATTGCTTCATCAGCCGGTTGCTTTCATGGCGAAACCTGAGACTGCACTCCCCGGTCGGTATGCCGTTGTTTTCGCTTTTCACTTCAGCGAGCAGGCGCTGCAGTCGCGGGGTAACCGATTCCTGCAGGGCGGTATAGCCTTTGTAGAAGAAGACAAACATCTTGTTGACGCCGGGCTTCATCCGCGAGTATTGACGGCGCACCTCCCCGGACGACTGTAACTCGCTGCCTTTCGCCGGACTGATAAAATACAGGTGAACAGTCTTGTAATAATCCGTGATATTGGCCTGTACGAGGTGGGATATGGCCGAGAGGACGGCGGGGATAAAAAATAACCGTGTATCATATTCGCGGTTCATCCGTAGCGCCAGAAAGATGTAAATAAACAGAAACCAGACGTCGCCGGCAAAACCGTCCAGAATGCGTCCAATCTCGGATTTGACTCCTGTGAGCCGCGCCAGCTGTCCGTCCACGCAATCGAGAATGTTGGCGAGGATTAGGCTGAGGATGCCCAGCAGTATCAGGCAAATGTTGTCGTAATAGAAGAGCGGTCCGGCGACTGCTCCCACAAAGATGGAGATTATGGTTACCGCATTGGGGGTAATGCCGGTTCCGCGCAGTGCACGTGCGATACGGAAACCGACAGGGCGATAAAACCACCGGTCGAGATAGTTCTCTGTCTCTAATGATTTAAGCGATGCTTCGTACTCTTTGGCTGTGTCTTTTGTCATTGTTAATCTTATCTGTATGAATATCCTCCGTCGGCAACTATGATTTCGCCGTTGATATAAGTGTTTTCTATCAACATGCGGTAAATATCGGCGAGTTCGTCGGGTGAGCTGAAACGTCCGAGCGCTATCTTGCTCTCGATAGCGCGGCGCACTTCGGAAGGCTTGGCCTTTTGCCAGTCCGTATCTACGAAGCCGGGCGCTACGGCATTGACGCGAATACCGTGTGGCGAGAGGAATTTGACGAGGTTTTTGACCAGCGCGTGGACGGCGGCTTTTGTTACGCCGTAAGGCAGGGACATGCCGTGCGGCAATATGGCCATAAGCGAGCCTGTGAAGATTACCGAGCCGCCCTCCCTGATGCGTCCCAGAAGGCGTTGCAGCAGGAAGGTCGGGAACTGTACGTTAGCATGGAAAACGCGCTCCCAGTCGGCCTCTTTTATCTCTTCAAAAGAGTCGCGGCAGGTCAGACCGGCGTTCAGGACGATAACATCTACCGTCAGGTCGCGGTTTTCAACATGTCTGGCGATGATGTCAACGGCTTTCCGGTCGGATACGTCGGCTTGTAAGGCTATGGCCTCGATGCCGTAAGTCTTTTTCAACTCTGCGCATGATTTCTGTGCCGAGAAAGTATCCGCGCCGTAGGTGAGCAGCAGGTTGTAACCCGCCTTGCCCAAACATTTGGCTACCGAGTAGCCTATTCCTTTTGTTCCGCCTGTGATTATTGCAAACATGATTAGGAAGGGTGTATTTCGGGTTTGGACTGTCGTTCTTTGAGGAGAGATTTCTCGTATGAATCGTGGATGGTCTTCTTCAGCGAGGACGAGGAGACGCCCGATCCGTAAGGGAAATAGAAGACCTGCACGTCGAGCGCCTTGAGGTAATCGTACTTGCCGACCCAGTCGTCGCCCACCACAAAGGCGTCTATATTCAGTTTCTTCACAATCTCGGTATGGTCGAGAGTGCGTTGCGGGATGACGATGTCGGGAGTGCGCAGCGATTCTATTATCTGAAGTCGTTCGTTAAAAGGGATGATGGGTTTCTCCTTATACGAAGCTACCAGTTCGTCGGTGCTCACCCCGACGATAAGTATGTCGCCAAGGCTGCGTGCGTAGTTGATCATCTTCAGATGATTGAAATGGAACATGTCGAATGTCCCCGATGTATAGACTATAATCTTATCTTTTAACATAAATAAAGGTAGAAGTTAAATAAAAGTAGAAGTTAGAAATTAGAAGTTAGAAATCGAATAAAGTTAGAAAGTAGAAGTTAGAAGTTAGCAATCGAATAAAGTTGAAAGTTAGAAGATTGCATCGTCGTACCTCCTCGCAAAGACGAATGTGCGACACGTAAAGACGGATACAACAGGCAAAGACGGATGTGCGACACGCAAAGACGGAGGGTTTCTGTCGCCGTCATTGTGAGGTACGAAGCAATCTTGTATCTCTTGGATTGCTTCGTGCCTTGCAATGAAGCAATCATGCAGTCGGCTGAAAATAAGCAAAATAACAAAATCTTCCAAAACATATTCTGCAACTCCCTCAACATCATCTCCCACTGTTTAAATTCTTTATATGGCGACTCGCAATGACGTCGCAAACCTTGCTCTGCGTATCGTAATTGTCCATACTCCATTATGAATTGCTCTTTGCCCATTGTTAATTGTCCACTGCCTATTGTTAATAGCCCATTGTCCACTGTTAATTATCAATTGTCAATTATCAATTATCAATTGCCCACTGTCAATTATCAATTATCAATTATCAATTCTCAATCTGGTGTCAGGTCTAATGTTTCTCTGTCGCCACTGCGATCGACGTATTGTCGGCGCAGCGGATTGAGGCTTGCTTCCTGATAGCTCTTGCGGTTGCGATAGATGTCCAGAGCGGCGTAAAGAGCATGGCGGAACGAGTTCTCGTTAGCTATATTCTTACCGACTATATCGTAAGCCGTACCGTGTGCCGGCGAGGTGCGGATTATAGGCAGGCCGGCGGTGAAGTTAACGCCGTAGTCCATAGCCAAAGCCTTGAACGGAGCAAGACCCTGGTCATGATACATAGCGAGGACGCCGTCGAATTGCCGGTAAGTTTGCGCTCCGAAGAATCCGTCGGCGGGATAGGGGCCGAAAGCCAGAATACCGTCTTCGGTAGCTTCATCAATAGCAGGTTTGATGATAGTAGCCTCCTCGTCGCCTATCACACCGTTATCGCCCGCATGGGGATTGAGCGAGAGAACAGCGATACGCGGACGTATAATGCCGAAATCCTGACGCAGCGCCTCGTCGAACAAATCCAGCCGCGAGCGTATCAGTCCTGCCGTCAGATGCTTTTTGATGTCGGCCAGAGGAATGTGACCGGTAACTAAAGCCACCCGCAGTGATTCGTTCAGCAGTATCATCAGCGAACTGTATGTGCCGTTGTTGAACTTCTTTTCCAGATACTCGGTATGACCCGGAAAACGAAACTTTTCGCTCTGGATGTTATGTTTGTTGATAGGGGCAGTCAGCAGTACGTCGATGACGCCTCTACTGAGGTCTGCACAGGCCGCTTCGAGAGAATCGAGAGCTGCCTTGCCGGAAGCCTCCGTAGGCTTGCCCGGCTCGGCATATACGCTGTCGTCGATACATCGCATGATGTTCAGTTTCTCGTGCACAGCCTTTTGCGCATCGGTGATGTTATGCACCGCCGGCGACGCTATCTCGCTCGATTCGAGTATCTTTCCGTAATAGGCTACCAGTTTCGGCGAGCCGTAGAGGATAGGTGTGCACAGCTCGAACATACGCTCGTCGTTGAAGGATTTGAGTATGACCTCATAGCCTATACCGTTGCTGTCGCCCTGTGTGATGCCTATCTTGATAAGTCTTTCTTCCATTTATGTTGTTGTAAAAATTTGTTTATTCGACGGCGCTTTCAACCTTGGCTTGAGCCTTGTGCGTTACAACTACTTCGCCATGTAGTTCATCGGGGAAAAGACATGTCTGCAACGACGCTTCAAGACGGCGGATATAGTTCTTTTTCTCCTTATTCGGCTCATACACAAAGCCCTCGGTAACGATAACGCGCTTGTTTTCCTCGTCCACACGTGCATAGCTGACGAAAGGCCCGCCCATCATATCGCCGCCTTCCATTCGCCAAAGTCCGCGCACAATGCCGCAATACTTGCCGTGCAGCTTGGAGGCGGAATAATCGACTACCCGCTTCTCGGTTGACATGTATGAGCCTTCAAACGCGCCGGGTATCATCTGCTTCGCAACGCTGTCGCGCATTTCAACAAGATAGTCGAGCGTAAAGGTATTCTTGTCGGTAAACGGAAAAGTGTAGATCAGCAAGTCCATACGGCCTGTCGGGGCGTCGTTCGAGAACCAGAGGCAGTTCTCGCCTTCCTTGGACGACTTGATGTCGGAGGGCGCATAGAGCGAGATGCCGAACTTCGCCTGGACCTTCTCCAAGACCGTCGGGCTGTACGATTCGGTCAGGAACTCGGCCGCGCGTTTCATCTCTTCCTCGGTAAAGAGGTTGACTACGGTTCGTTTGTTCTCGGCAAGATAGGTTTCGAGGGAAGTTGCGTCGGGAGCGTTGAGCTTGACGACCATCTGACCTCTCGCCCATTTGTCTTTTTCGGGCAGCATAGATACCTTAGTGTACAAATCACGATTGATGTTTACAATCAAGATGTTACGGACGATTTTGAACATGCCGTCGAACTGGTCGGCGGGGCAATAGGTTGTCCTCAGCGATGCTTCGTCCTGAGGCAGGTAAGCGACCGGCGAGGTCAGTTCCTGTTTTATGGCTTCGCCGGCGTTGCTTTCGAGTGCAGCGCGGTCCATAACCACAATCACTTCGTAGGCGATACCTGTAGCGTGCGTTGTTACAGGGCCTGAATTACAGGAGGTTAGTCCCGTAAGAATCACAGTCAATAAAAGTACTCCAAGTTGTTTCATATAACGTATATTTAAATGTTTTTCGTCAAAATGACCCACAAATGTAATACTTTTTTCTCGAAAACGGCCAAAAAAATTATTGACGCCCGAAATTTTTTTGCTCGGCGATAGCAAGGGGCGGCGTCCAATTCACCTTTCCGTTTTCTCCTGCCTACTATGCTCCGAATGTTGCACTGTTATTCTCCAATTATCTTCTCCGGGCTAAAATATTTTGTCCATTGCTCGCTTGACTGATATTGTGACAGGCTTGCAATCGGTACGTATAGCTTTGCGTCTTCCCTTATTCCGTCAAAAACCTCCTCGCTCGACAAATCTACCTCGCTTGGATTACTCCATCTGACATGAATTGAGGATAGTGAACTGCAAGCGCTAAGAAAATAGTCCCCTATATTTGTAACTGAATCGGGAATGCTTATTGAGGTTAGCGAACGGCAATCCCTAAAAATACTTTTATCAATACTTGTAATCGAATCGGGAATGGTTATTGAAATAAGTGAATGGCAACTACTAAAA
>JAITPL010000166.1 GCA_031289445.1 Tannerella sp. | reverse complement strand
CTGCGTGAAACCAAGTACCTCGTTGTATTTTTCCTTCAACGAGATGTTGTTCGAGATGTTAAACCCGCTGGTCATATCGTCGAGCAAAATAGGAGTGATACCGACTATCAGGATACGTTCGATAAAAGTTTGCGAGGCCTCTTTGAGCTTCTCGTAGAAATCGCGCACGATGCTGTTAGCTCCCACCATTTTGCGATAGTATTCATCGCCCTGCCCATCGCCAAGCGCGATGATGTCATTGGCAAAATGGTCGTACTCGTCTATGATGATAAAAACCTTCTTGCCGACCTCGCCGGCAACATTAAAAACCAAATCCAAAGCGCCAAGTCCGATTGTTCCGTTCGCGCCGGCCAACTCTTCGGCCTTAGCCATTGCATACGGCAGCGAAGACAGATGTTCTATAAAAAAACCCCTGACAGTGCTTTCCATTTTTCTTGAAAACGACTTTCTTAAATACTCTTCTTTGGTAGTATCCAAGCCCGAAAAATCCAACTTCAGTACCACATAATTATTCTTGTTTGGCGTCGGATGTTTGCCGATATAGAGGTTACCGAAGAGGCGGTCGAAGCGGTCGGCGTAGCCAAAATCATAGTAACGCATCATCATGTTGAGAAACAGGCTCTTGCCGAACTTGCGCGGGCGGGTAAAGAACAAGTTGCTATTAGGTTCATTTTCAATATATTCAATGAACCGCGTCTTATCGACATAAACGAAATTTTCCGTGATAAGTCGCTCGAAATTCGACATGCCGTAAGGCAGTTTTCTTGGCTTTTTTGCTTCCATAAGCGTCAATTTTCCCGCAAAATTTATCAGAGTAGCAAGTCTTTGGCTACTTGGTCGGCTATGCTATCGCCTTGGAGGTAGCGAAGGATAGCAAGACCGAAATCGAAGACTGCGGCCGGGCCGCGAGCGGTGATGATATTGCCGTCAACCACGACTGCTTCGGCGACGATGTTTGCGCCCGTCAGTTCTGGCTCTATGCCCGGATAGCATGTTGCGCGGCGGCCTTCGAGCAGCCCCAGACTGCCCAGCACACGCGGCGCTGCGCAGATGGCGGCTATCAGTTTGCCTGCATCGCATTGTTCGACGAGAACGGAGCGCAGGCCTTCATGCTCGTTGAGCGCTATACTCCCCGGCCCGCCTCCCGGCAGGATAAAGGCGTCGCAGGATTTGATGACGTCTATTTCTTCCAAAAAAGCATCCGTTACAGTACATATATCATGTGCTCCAAATACTTGTACCGAGTCTGTTACCGAGACCATGCATACTTCTACGCCTCCGCGAAGCAGTATATCTACTGTTCCAAAGCCTTCGATTTCCTCGAAACCGTCGGCGAAAAATACCAGCGCTTTCATCTATTTAAGTAAATTTATAATTGTAAGTAATTGTACCGCTCTGATTATTAGAGCCTTGAATCTTATTAAACTTTGCGCGGCGGGCGGCTTCGAGAGCGCTTTTACGCATTGCCTCATGGTCGATATTTGTACCGCGCCCTATCTTTGCCGCCACAACATTACCGTCGGGGTCAACGGTGATATCGAGAACAATCCTGCCTTCTTCCTTGGCGTTGTATTCAGGTCGGGGCAGTCCGCCGCTACCGATGCCTCGCCCGCCGAGGTCGAATGAGCCATAGCCGCCTGTGCCTTTGTCGGCACCCGTATCGGTATTGCCGAAGGGGTTACCTTGATTGCCTTCGCCGACAGGAGCCGCGCCCTGCTGACCTTCCTGTGAGTTGCCCATGCCGAAAGATTTATTTACCGCATTACTGATAGCTTCCTCTTTCTTGCGCTGTTCCTCTTCCTTGCGTTTGCGCTCCTCTTCCTCTTTTTTGCGTTTGCGCTCCTCTTCGCGTTCCCTGCGTGCCTGCTCTTCTTTTTCTTTCTTCGCTTTTTTCTTTTCCTCTCTGATTTTTATCGTCTCTTCACTATCCTGAGTTATCAATTCTTTATTGACGGTGGGTGTCGGTTTGGGCTTTGGCTCCGGCGGAATTTCGGGTTGCGGGCGGGTTGCGGAGTATTGAGGCTCTTGAACGCCGGTCGCAGCTGTTAAGTCGCCGAAGTTCACGAGGATACCGCTATCTTCGCTAGGGGCGACTGTCCTGAGGATAGTAAAAAACAGGATAAGAAGCAATACGAGATGTATCAGTATTGAGCCTATCAGCGCGGATGCGTCATCTTTATTAAATCTCATACTTAGTTGTTGCGTTGCGGACGGGTAGCGAGTACCATCTTAAATTTGTTTTTAGTAGCGATGTTGAGCACCTTAACTATTTCGCCGTAAGGTACTGTTTCATCGGCATAGAGGGCGACGAAGGTTTCCGGATCCTGATTGTAGTGTTCTGTCAGAAAAGGGGTTATTTCGTCGAAGGAGATCGACTTCTCGCGTTGTGAACCGGAGGCGACATAGAAATTGAGATCCTTGTCGATTGTAATACGTGTGAGCGGTTTGTCTGCCGCCTGTTTCTGCGACTGCGGCAGTATAACCTTGATGGCGTTGGGAATAACCACGGTTGATGATACCATGAAGAAGATCAGCAGGAGGAAGATAATGTCGGTCATCGAAGCCATGCTGAAATCGGAGTTTACTTTCGTCTTGTGTTTCAGTGCCATATCTGTCAATTAGCCGGTTCGTTCAATAAATCCATGAAATCCATTGTACGGGCTTCCATGTTGTTGATGACGCCATGGACCTGAGCTACGAGGTAGTTGTATCCGAAGAGGGTTACAATACCTACAACCAGACCTCCGACGGTCGTTACCAGCGCCTCGTAGATACCGCTCGCAAGCAGCGTTACGTCAACGTTAGCGCCGGCATTAGCCATGTCGAAGAAAGCTTTCACCATACCTGTTACCGTGCCGAGGAAGCCGAGCATCGGCGCACTGGCCGCTATTGTTGCGAGAATAGGAAAACCTTTCTCAAGTTTGGCTACCTCAATGTTACCTACGTTTTCGATAGCAACGAGTACGTCATTCATCGGTCGTCCAAGTCGTGAGATGCCTTTCTCTATCATACGGGCCGAGGGGTTGCGCGTCTTGCGGCAGAGGTTGATAGCCGAATCGATTTTACCATCGTGGATATAGTCCTTGATGCGATTCATAAAACCCTCGTCTTTCTTGTTTGCCCTGCGTATGACTTGAAAACGCTTGAGAAAAATAATCGTGGCAAATACCGATAAAATCAACAGCACGAGCATTATCCAACCGCCTTTCATAGCGAGGTCAATAAGATTTAACTGAGTCTCTGTGGAAAGAGGATCAATAGCGTCTGTAGCTGCAATTGTATCCGTCAGTACCGGAGGCGCTCCCGCGGCAACTCCATTTGCCTGATTTCCAATTTGTTGTAATAATAAAAGTAAGTTCAT
>JAITPL010000085.1 GCA_031289445.1 Tannerella sp. | reverse complement strand
ATATACGCGAAAATGGACGGATTCGGACACGGTAAAACATTATCTGCAAGATATTTCGGATAAGAAAATAAAGAGTGACGCAGATGAGGAGAAAGGCGAGAAAGACAAAAAGGCTGATTGACTGAAAAATCCGGAAAATTTGACTCGCGGAGGCGGTTTTTGAGAAAAATCTTCGATATTTACAATCTTTAACTCTAAAAAAAAACTTCCGTATCAATATTTCCCGTATATTTGCGCATTATTTCTTGGTAAACTAATGTAAAAACATAAAAATATGAATTGGAGAAAATGTATAGTAGTGTGTCCCTTGATAGGGTTAGCGGGGCTGGTTGGCTGCGGACAGAGAGAGAACGAAAAGAAGGACGGAGTCGAACAGCGAGTCGAAACAGTCCTTCCGAGTGAAGTGGCAGAAGTGCGCACCCAGACGCTTCGGACGGTGGATTTCGAGCACGAACTCGTAAGCAACGGACGCATAAGCGCTCAACAGGTGGCGGAACTGAGGTTTCTGACGTCATCCGCCGGAAATGCGCCGACAAAAATCTTTGTCAAGAATGGCGACCGCGTCAAGGCGGGAGACGCAATAGCCACGCTCGACACCTTCCAACTGTCGAGCAGCTTCCGGCAAGCCGACGACAACCTGCAAAAGGCCTATCTCGAACTGCAGGATGTGCTTATAGGTCAGGGATATACAATTGCCGATTCGACTTCAATCCCCAAGGATATGCTGAATCTGGCTTATATCCGCAGCGGATACAACAGCGCCAAAATACAGTACGACCTTGCAAGATACAATCTCGACAATGCCGTCCTCAGAACACCTATATCGGGCATTGTAGCCTCGCTTTTCGCCAAACCGTACTGCCAGATAGACGGCTCGCAGCCGTTCTGCATTATAATCGACGAGGGCAAGCCGGAAATAGTATTCAAAATACTTGAGAATGAGCTGGGTATGATAAAAATCGGAGACAAGGTGAAGATACAGTCATACTCCTCGCCCGACATCGAATCCACAGGCAGCATAGCAAGCATAAACCCAAGCGTGGACATAGAAGGTACGGTGCGGGTGAAAGCCTACGTTCAACCCAATCCGGGGATATTCAACGGCATGAACGTGCGCATAAGCGTTTTCAGGGCGCTCGGCAAACAGTGGGTGGTACCCAAGACGGCAGTCGTCATGCGCACAGGCAAACAGGTGCTTTTCGTACTGAAGGACGGCAAGGCCGCCTGGAACTATGTCGATACCGGACTTGAAAATGCCACACACTACACTGTAACGAGCAAAACCTTGCAGGAAGGCGATGAGGTAATCGTCAGCGGCACCGAGCATCTGGCCAACGAAACGAATGTGAAACTGATTGAAGACTGACCCGAAATGCTATGGTACAATTCCTGATACGGCGGCCTATTGCCGTGCTAATGTCGTTTCTTGCTATGGTTATCATAGGGTTGATAACTTATTTCACGTTGCCGGTCTCGTTGTTGCCCGACATACCGATACCCAATATTACCGTGCAAGTGTCCATGCCCAACAGTTCGGCACGCGAACTCGAAAACACCGTCGTCAGCAACTTGCGGCGGCAGTTGATGCAGGTAGCCAAACTGCGCGACATACGCAGCGAGACACGCGATGAAACCGCACAGATAAGCCTGCGGTTCGATTACGGCTCAAACATCAATCTTGCTTTTATCGAGGTCAATGAAAAGATTGACGCCGCGATGAACAATATGCCCCGAGGTGTGGAACGTCCGCGTGTAATCAAGGCAAGCGCCACGGACATACCGGTTTTCTATCTCAACCTGACGCTTAAAGACGACGGCAAATACGGCAGCACCAATACACAGCGGTTTATCGAGATGAGCGAATTTGCCTCAAGGGTCATCAAACGCCGCATAGAGCAGCTGCCCGAAGTAACGATGGTAGATGCTACAGGCCTCATTTCGAGTCAGGTGCAGGTTTTGCCGGATATGGACAAACTCGAAATCGCAGGCATCGCGCTCTACGAGATAGAATCGGCCATATCCAACAATAATATAGAGCCGGGAAGCATGATTATTCGCGACGGCTACTACGAATACAATATCAAGTTTTCGGCGCTGCTGCATACCGCCGAAGACGTCGAAAACATCTATATCACAAAGTCGGACCGCATCTATCAACTCAAAGACCTGTGCGCGATAAAAGTAGTGCCCGAACAGGAACGCGGCTACACGGTAGTGAACGGCAAACGCGCCGTTACCCTGGCTATCATCAAGCAATCGTCCGAAAACATGGAGAATCTGAAATCGGCGCTCAGCGGTACAATAGAGCATTTTTCGCAACTCTATCCCGATATTGATTTTACCGTCAACCGCAACCAGACGGAACTGCTTGACTATACCATATCCAACCTTAAACAAAACTTCCTTATAGGTTTTATTCTGATTTGCATTGTGGCGTTTTTGTTTCTCGGAGATGCAAAATCGCCCGCTATCATAGGTATAAGCATGATTGTTTCGCTGGTGATGTGTTTTCAGTTTTTTTATCTGTTTGACAAGTCGCTGAATATCATATCTTTATCGGGACTTATTCTGGCGCTCGGAATGATGATAGACAACGCGATAATAATCACGGAAAATATCAGTCAGTACCGCGAACGCGGTCTTGTGCTCGGAGACGCCTGCATCAAAGGCACTAACGAGGTTATAACGCCGATGCTGAGTTCAACGCTGACTACGATAGCCGTATTCCTGCCGCTAATCTTTTTGAGCGGCATCGCCGGCGCCATATTCGTGGACGAAGCCTTCTCGGTTTCCGTAGGTTTACTTGTGTCGTATTTCACCGGCATAATCCTTATTCCGGTGCTCTACAAACTCGTTTATGCAAAGACATTCACCAAACGCAACCTTGGCGACAGAATGCACCTGTATCAGGAGCGTAACAATGTAATACTTTTCAGATGGTATGACGGTCTTATCAAATTCACATTCTCTCATAAAATACTGAACTGGATAGTTATCGTTGCCGTTTTTCCGCTATGCGTAATGATGTTTAAAATCATACCGAAATCGGGGATGCCGGCAGTTGACCAGGTAGAAATGCTGACGCATATCGACTGGGGCGAAAACATCCATATCAACGAAAACCTTGAGCGGATTGATGAAATAAGCAAGGTAATAGACACGCTGACAATGGAACATTCGGCATATATCGGTCGCCAGCAGTTTATTTTGGATAACGAACGCAAGATGTCGTCGTCCGAGAGCGAGCTGTATATCAAGGGAGCAAACGCACGAATGGCCGAACTCACGAAAGACAGGATACAGGAGCTGATAAGGGCGAAATATCCGCTGGCAATAGTCTCGTTTGCGCCGCCCGAAACCGTTTTCGAGAAGATATTCGTAACCGGAGAAGCCGAATTGATAACAGAACTTTATCCGCAGAAAAGGGATAATCTGCCGGAGGCGGCGACTATCCGCAAAATAGAAAAAAGACTGCAGGAACTGTCCGGCGAACAGTCCGAAGGCATCACTTTCGACCGGGAGATAAGCATACGGATAAATCGCGAAAAACTGCTGCTCTACAATGTCGATTTCAACGAAATATACCGTATCCTCAAGACTTCGTTCCGCGATAACGAGGTCGCTACCTTGCGCTCGTACCAGCAATATCTGCCCATCACAATCGTAGGCGAGGAGCAGACAATATACGATATAATCAACAAAACGCTTGTGCGCCCCAACTCAAACCAGACAAAGGCGCAACCGGTACCGTTAAGCGCCTTTGTAACAGTCGTTTCGACCGAAGGCATCAAAACCTTGCAGGCGGGCAAAAATGGAGAATACATACCGGTTACTTACAGCAAGGCAGCCAACCACGAGGCCTTAATGAAAACGACGAAGGACGAGATAAGACAGATGGGAGGCTGGGATGTAAGTTTTTCGGGAAGCTATTTCTCCGACAGGAAGATGATAAACGAGTTGATAGTCATTTTATTAATCTCGATACTGTTGATGTATTTCATCCTTGCCGCGCAATTCGAGAGTTTTCTACAGCCGCTTATAGTGTTGATAGAGATACCGATAGACGTTTCGGTCGCCCTTGTAACCCTGTGGTTTTTCGGCCATACGCTTAACCTGATGAGCGCTATAGGTATAGTCGTAACCTGCGGTATCATCATCAACGATTCAATATTGAAGATAGACATGATAAACGAGTTGCGCAAGACAGGCGTTCCGCTTATGGAGGCGATACATACGGCAGGACATCGCCGTCTGAGAGCTATCATAATGACGTCGCTGACAACGATTATCGCCATGGTGCCGATGATGTTCGCCAAGGATTTAGGCTCGGAGATACAGAAACCGCTCGCACTGGCAATGATTTCGTCAATGCTTGTGGGTACGCTCGTCAGTCTGTATATCATACCGCTCGTTTACTGGCAGATATATAAGAACAAACAATTAAAACCTGAATAACTATGAGAAAAGGATTATTCATATTTGCGTTATTGATACCGTTTGCAGCGTGGGCGCAGGACGCCGGTACACGCTTGCCTCTGACCCTGACGCTCGAACAGACGATAGCGCTGGCAGCCGACAGCTCGCTCGAAGCCTTCCGCACGAAAAACGTCTTCATGGCGAGATACTGGGAATTTCGCGCGTTCAAGGCCGGCAGATTGCCGAGCCTCACGCTGAATCTCACTCCGGGCGAATATAACCGCACGATTATCAAGAGATACGATTCAGGCTCGAATCTCGACCTGTACCGTCCGCAACAGTCGTTCGAGTCGTACGGCGGATTGTCGGTAGTACAAAACTTCGACATGCTGGGAGGTACATTTTTCCTCAACAGCAATATCGACTACATGCGCAACTTCGGCAACAGCACATCTACTCAATACACTTCCGTCCCCGTGCGTATCGGCTATCAGCAAACCCTGATAGGATACAACGTGTTCAAGTGGGAAAAGAAGATTGAGCCTCTGAAGTACGAGAAAGCCAAGAAGCAGCTTATCTACGACCTTGAAAATACGGCCTCGCTGGCTGCGAGTTATTTTTTCAACCTTGCGATGGCGCAGGCCGAATACGACCTTGCCGAAGAAAACATCCGCAATGCTGATACCCTCTACCGTATCGGCGAAGAACGTTCCAAAATAGCCGCCATCAGCCAGTCCGACCTGCTGACCCTTAAACTCGACCGTATCAACGCCACCAATTCGTACAAAAACGCCGACATATCGCTTAAACGCGCAATGTTCGCGCTGACTTCGTTTCTTAATATGGATAAGAACACGGTAATCCGTCTCAGACTGCCGAGCTATCCCAAAACGATGGAGATAGCAGTCGATAAGGCCATTGTCGAGGCTCGCAGCAACAACCCCGACCTGCTTGGATACAAACAGAACATACTTGAAAGTCAGCAGTCGGTTGACAGAGCCAAAAAGGAAGCCATGTTTAACGCATCCTTCTATGCGAGTGTAGGTTACAATCAGGTCGCTCCCTCGCTTGCCGACGTTTATCGCGACCCGCTGCGCCAGGATATAATATCGTTTAGCATCTCCGTGCCGCTTATTGACTGGGGAGTGCGGCGCGGACGGTACAATATGGCAAGGAACAACCTCAATGTAACGGAGATATCGGCGCGTCAGGGCGAAATAAAGATAGAAGAGGATGTAATAATGACGGTCGGCGATTTTAATATACAAAAAGACCTTATATCCTCGGCGCTTGAGGCGCTTGAAGTGTCGGAAGATGCGTACGCAAAGACACGCCAGCGTTTTATGATAGGCAAAGCGGACATCAATTCGCTGACCCTTTCGCAGCAGCGGCAGCAGGCGGCAAGACGCAATTACATCTACGCGCTCGAAAACTACTGGGTCAGCTATTTCAGGATACGCAAACTTACCTTATAC
This sequence comes from Tannerella sp., assembly GCA_031289445.1. Taxonomy (GTDB): domain Bacteria; phylum Bacteroidota; class Bacteroidia; order Bacteroidales; family Tannerellaceae; genus Tannerella. The sequence goes on along the minus strand of JAITPL010000085.1, from coordinate 3,210 downwards.
GATTTCGAGTATAACATGCCCATCAGCAGCACTATAGAAAGTAAAATTATTAACGGCGAGTGAATTGAAAAAGAAGACTAACATATCGGCCTTTACGATAATAGTAGCTTTCGTGGCTATATCGTTGATAGGATTGGCAGTGATACCGTCGTTGGCGGTCAAGCTGTCGCCCTCGCGCACCCTGCCGCGTCTGACCGTCAGTTACTCTATGAACGGCAACTCTGCGCGTATAGTCGAGATGGAAGTAACATCCAAGCTCGAAGCCATGCTGGCGCGTATCGGCGGATTAAAAAACATCAATTCCACATCAAGCAACAATTACGGACGCATCACCCTCGAACTCGACAAACACACTTCTATGGATATGGTGCGGTTCGAGGCTTCAACAATTATACGCCAGACATGGCCAAGTCTGCCGTCCGCCGTCTCCTATCCGTCGATATACGTTAATGTGCCCGATGCGGAGACTTCGCGCGAGTTTATGGTTTACAATATCGACGCTATGGTTTCGCCGATTATCATACAGCAATATGCCGAAGAACATATAAAGCCTTTGCTGGCGCAGATTCCGGGCATCTATAAAATTGACGTTTCGGGCGCGACGCCTATGGAATGGCTGCTCGAATACGACATCAGCCGCCTCGATGCACTGGGTATCAGTCCGTACGCTATCCGCAACGCTATCAACGACTACAACCAAACAGAATCCCTGGGCATGGCATTAATCGAGACCGAGGATACACAGAAGCGCTACATGCGTATGTCAATCACCTCCGAGACGCAAAGCCGGCGCAAGGGTTTTCATGCCGAAGAAATATATATTGCCGACCGCGAGGGTCGCATGTTACGCCTTGACCAGCTCGTTAATATCATCTATCGGGAGCAACCGCCGTCGGGTTATTTCCGCATCAACGGTCTAAATTCGATTTATCTCTCCCTGACGGCCTCCGAAGACGCCAACCAGTTGCATTTGAGTAAACTTGTCAGCGAAGAAATCGCAAATATAAAGATGATGTTGCCTAAAGGTTTCGAGATGCACAATTCTTACGACGCCACAGAGCATATAGATAACGAGCTGAACAAGATATATATCCGCACCGCTCTGACCATATTCATACTGCTTGTTTTTGTCTTCCTCACCACCTTCAATGCACGTTACCTGCTGCTTATAGTCCTCAGTCTGTATTTCAACATAACTATCGCCTTCATCTTCTATTATATGGTGGGTCTGGAGATACAGCTCTATTCGCTCGCGGGGATAACCATTTCGCTAAGTCTTGTGATTGACAACACCATAATTATGGCCGACCATTACCTGCGCAACCGCGATTACAAGGCTTTTCTGTCCATACTTGCCGCCACCCTGACCACGGTAGGGGCGCTGATGATGATATTCTTTCTTGACGAAAAGATACGCCTCAACTTGCAGGACTTCGCTTCGGTGGTAGTTATCAACCTGCTTACTTCGCTGTCCGTATCGCTGCTCTTCGTACCCGCCGCCATCGAGAAGATGAATATCGAGAAACGTAAATTTCGCCTGCGCCTGCGCCGCCTGCACTTTGCGCCAAAGAAAGCGGTTGCGTATTTCGACAGGATATATTTCCGTACCATACGTTCGCTGTTGCGTTTTCGTCCGCTGATGTGGACACTGTTGATATTAGGCTTCGGAGTGCCGGTATTTATGCTGCCGGACAAAATCGAGGGCGAAGGCGCCTTTGCCGAGCAGTATAACAAGATTTCAACATCAAGTACATTCAAGGAAAAAGTACGTCCGATAGTCGAAATGTCGCTTGGCGGCGCACTGCGACTGTTTGTGCAAAAGGTCTATGAGGGCAGCTATTTCAACAACCGCAACGACGAGGTATCGCTGCAAATCACTGCTTCCATGCCTAACGGTACTACTCTGCGCCAGATGAACGACCTGATTAAGGAGATGGAAAGCTATCTCAGCCAGTACAAGGAAATACGTCAGTTTCAGACAAACATCTCAAGCCCTCTACGCGCAAGTATTCAAGTATATTTCACTAAAGACGCCGCTCATTCGGGCTTTCCTTATACGCTCAAAAGCAACGTCATATCGAAGGCATTGCAGTTGGGAGGCGGTAGCTGGGGGGTTTACGGTCTGCAAGACTACGGCTTCAGTAATAACGTAGCCGAGTATGCAGGAAGTATGCGCATCAAACTGTACGGCTACAATTATGACGACCTCTATGTGTATGCCGATTCGCTCAAGCTGCGGCTGCTTTCGTATCGCCGCATAAGCGACGTGATAATTAACTCGCAGTACTCGTATTTCAAGGATGATTATAAGGAATTTACATTCAAGCTCGACCCTAAACGGATGGCAGCCCAAAACATTAAGCCCTACGAACTCTATGCTTCCATCAATCCTGTTTTCGGGCGCGATATTTACTGCGGTTACGTGACGGGCGAGGACCGTACGGAGGACATTAAGATGTCGTCGGTACAGAGCCGCCTCTATGACCTCTGGAGTCTCGCCAACCTTAGTCGCTCGATGAACGGCGCTTACTACAAGACCGGCGAACTGGCTACAATCACCAAGGCGCAGACGCCTCAAAGCATAGTCAAGGAAAATCAACAGTACGTGCTCTGCATACAGTACGAGTACGTTGGCTCTTCGATGCAGGGTTCCAAAAAAATGGACGAGGAACTGAAAGAATTTAACTCCATGCTACCGCTCGGATACGCGGCTCAAAGCGAGTACGACTACTATCGCTGGGGCGAAAAAGACCGCACGCAATACCTTTTTCTCGGCGTTATCATCCTGATTATCTTTTTTATGACCGCCATACTGTTCAACTCGTTGAAGCAGCCGCTTGCAATCATCTTTGTCATACCGGTGTCATACATAGGCGTATTCCTCACGTTCTACACCTTCAAACTCAACTTCGACCAGGGGGGATTTGCTTCATTTGTGTTGCTCTGCGGCATCACCGTCAACGCCAGCATATATCTCGTAACCGAATATAACCGCATCCTTGCCGACAAACCCGGCATGAATCCCGTCAAAGCCTATATAAAAGCGTGGAATATAAAGATTGTGCCCATCTTCCTTACAATCATCTCGACCATGCTAGGATTCATACCTTTTATGGTAGGCCTGAGTAAGGAATCGTTCTGGTTTCCGCTTGCAGCCGGCACAATCGGCGGCCTTGTAATGTCGCTCGCAGGTATATTTTTCTTCCTGCC
>JAITPL010000080.1 GCA_031289445.1 Tannerella sp. | reverse complement strand
GACAGCTGGAAGAAATGCAACGCCAGTCATCTGAAAAATAATTTTGTATTACAATAAAAACGGCAACTATGATTACAGTAAATCCCGATCCCGGCTCTGTTCGGCGAAGTCTCCAGACTTCGCCGTGCTAAAAGCAAGGCTCTTGCCTTGCAATGCCGGTCGGAGGTTGGCTTTTAGCCTCGACATCGCGAGACGCTACGGCCAAGCCGAGTATGGTGAATGAGGTGAATCTGTTAATCCGTGTGGTTGTTTTCTATTTTCTTGTATTTTTAAAAAATATGCCTACCTTTGCATCGAAATAAAGGTAGAAGTTAGAAAGTAGAAGTTGGAAAGTAGAAGGTAGAAATTCAGTGAACAGCCCTTTTAATTCTTAATTTTTAATTGATATTCGTATGAGAGCAAAGAATACAAGTGGTGAGCGTAACCTGATACGTTTCGATTAACGGTATTGTATTGATTTTAGTATTTGAAAAACGTTAAACACACACCCGGACTATTCACCGATTTTTCTTCCGAACACGACTGGTCATCGACCTGCGGAAAACTGCACACAACAACGACTGTCTGAAAGGCAGGACTGTCCGGCAACTGCAATCAAGTGAAACTAGAGTCCTGCCTTTCAGGCAGCTATACTATTGTTGCTATAACCGCATGTCAACGACCTGCGGTTATGAAAATTATGTCCTTTTCAGGACAAAAAAACACTTGTTTACTTGACCGAAAAGCATAAGCAGTTAATTTTTTTAATGCTTCAATCTGTTTCTTATTACTTCTACTTTCTACCTTCTACCTTTATTCTAAGGCTGTTACAGACTACGCTTACGCTGCTGAGCGCCATAACCGCTCCCGCAATCATGGGGTTTAACAGGAATCCGCAGACAGGATAAAGTATGCCGGCGGCAATTGGAATACATATAATATTGTATATAAAGGCCCAAAAAAGATTCTGACGGATAGCAGTCATTGTTTGTCGGGATAATCTCAAAGCTTCGGGGATTTTAGTCAGGTCGGACGAGATAATTGTCATTCCGGCCACGTCTATGGCAATATCGCTGCCTGTACCCATAGCGATACTCAGGTCGGATTGGGCGAGAGCGGCGGTGTCGTTGATGCCATCGCCGGCCATCGCCACAACTTTTCCTTCAGCCTGCAAGTGTTTGACAAACTCCGCTTTTTGTTGAGGTAGGACGGCGGACTTATAGCTACTGATGCCGCTTCTTCGGGCAATAGACCCGGCTGTGGTTTCATTATCGCCGGTAAGCATATAAACTGTAATGCCGGAAGATTGCAGTTGTCGGACGGCAGCAATTGAAGTCTCCTTGATTTCATCGGCAATAGCGAGCACGGCAATTGCCTTGGTTTCGTCGGCAAACCATATCGTTGTACTATCCCATTCCCTGGATTTTTTCAGGAGGTTTTCGTTGATTTCTATCCTGTTTTCGGCAAGCAACCTGAGATTCCCCGCAAAGTACGTCCGGCCATCGACGCAGGCTCTAAGACCCATACCGCTTATGCTTTCAAACTCGCTTACCGGATGAAGGTACAAACCAGCGTAGTGATTGACTATAGCTTCGGCCAGCGGATGCTCCGATTGCTTTTCAATACTGCATAAGACGGATTTTTTACTGTCATCTTCATCCAACCATAAAACATTGGTTACTACCGGTTTGCCTTCGGTTATTGTCCCTGTTTTATCAAGCACGATTGCGTTGATTTTTCCGGCCGATTCCAAACTGCCTGCATCTTTGATTAGAATACCTTTTGAGGCCGCTTTACCTACGCCCACCATAATGGCAGTGGGCGTGGCAAGCCCTAAAGCGCAGGGACAAGCAATAATCAAGACCGTAACCAAAGCGAGCAAGGCCTGTGCAAATCCGTTGACGCCGCCGAAAATCAACCAAATAATAAACGCAAACACAGCAATAGCCGCCACTACAGGAACAAATATTCCGGCAATTTTGTCCACCGATTTCTGTACCGGAGCCTTGCTTCCCTGCGCTTCCTCTACCATTCGGATGATTTGGGAGAGCAATGTGTCGGCGCCTACCTTCTCGGCTACAAACCGAAAACTTCCTTTTTGGTTGATTGTACCGGCAAAAACCTTGTCGTTCTCCTGTTTCAAAACCGGAACAGGCTCTCCGCTCAACATACTTTCGTCCACGTAGGAACTTCCCCAAACCACAGAGCCGTCAACAGCAATTTTTTCACCCGGTTTTACGATGATTGTATCTCCGAGCGCTATTTTTTCAATGGCAACCTCGACGGCCTCTCCATCGTCGGAAAGCAGGCTTACCGTTTTAGGCCGCAAACCGATAAGTTTTTTCAGGGCGAGGGCGGTGTTGCCTTTGGCCTTCTCTTCCAACATGCGCCCCAAGAGGACAAAAGTAATGATTACGCAGGATGCTTCGAAGTAAACATGCGGATGTACGCCCCTCTCAATCCAAAAATCCGGCCGCAAGGTATTAAAAACGCTGAAGGCGAAAGCAATGCCGGTACTTAAAGCGACCAGCGTATCCATGCTCATTGAACGATGGATAGCCTGTTTCCATGCCCTCAGAAAAAAATCCCTTCCAAAGTAAAACACAACCGGAAAGGAGAGAATCAACAGTATCTCGTTGGAATCCGACAAACCGGTATCAAACATGCTTATTACAACGACAGGCAAGGTCAGGAGAAAAGAGAAAACGGTCTTTACTACTAAAGAATTAAAGTTTTTTTTTTCGGGGTTGATTGCCGGGCCGTCTTCTTCGATAACCAGATCGTATCCGGCGTCCCGAACGGCTTTGCGTATATTTTCAGCGTCGGTGAGGGCGGGGTCAAACTCAACAAGAGCGTTGGCCGATGCGTAGTTGACGGAGACCTCAAACACTCCGGCTTGTTTGCGAATCGCACTTTCTACCCTTGCCGCACAAGCAGCGCATCCCATTTGTAATATGGGAAATGTTTTTTTAACAGCATTCTTTCTTGAATCCATAATGATTGCATAAGAATTAGGGGGCTTCTGTTAATTTATCTTTACGACAGAGCCGAAGCCCGTTAAAAACTCTGCCGAAAAATCATCACAAAGGTACAACAAATTTCGGATAAATCCAAATATTTTTTCGCGAACGCCCAATTTCATGCGTTTTTTTCTGAAAAATAAGCATGATCTTTCCTCCGTAAAAAACTTTTTTCATCTCACGCGCTTGTAAATCAAAAGATTTTATGTACTTTTGCAGCCTTAATTAAAACAGTATGCTGATAAAGATTTATCCTGACAGTCCTAATACTAAGGAGATTGATCGAGTAGTGCGGACGCTACAAGACGGCGGGTTGGCTATCTACCCGACGGATACCATGTATGCTATCGGTTGCGATGCGCTGAATGTTCGCGCTGTAGAGCGTATCTGCAAGATAAAGAATGTGAATCCCGAAAAAAGCAACCTCTCGATTATATGCTACGACCTGTCGAATATCAGCGAGTATGCCAAGGTCAGCAATCAGGTTTTCAAACTTATTCGCGACTACCTGCCCGGCCCCTATACCTTTATTCTGCCCACCAGCAGCGGCCTGCCGAAGATTTACAAGAACCGCAGGGAGGTAGGTATCCGTATGCCCGACAGCCCAATTATCCAAGTCATCTGCCGGGAGCTGGGACATCCGGTGCTGACAATGTCGGTGCAGTACGACGAAGACGAGCCGGAGTACTCTACCGACCCCGAACTGATTTTCGAGCGCTATGCCGAGGATGTTGATCTGGTCATCGACGGCGGATATGGCGACGTCGAAGGCTCAACCGTAATCAATTGCACCTCCGAGCCGTTTACCATACTTCGCCAAGGCAAAGGCGAAATAAACTTAACCTAAGTTTTACGCGCTTATCTGTTCCACTCCGGCGGCTCAATTCCTATCAGATGCCGGACGAAAAAGTCGCGCCGTTTGCGTTCGCCGTAGGTCTCGCCGAGAGTGTGCTTCACGCCGGGCAGCATCACAAACTCAAATTCCTTGTTATGTTTTATCAGCTCGTCAACAACCTGCAAAGTACTCGCCGGGTCAACGTTATCGTCCATCTCGCCGAGTATAAGCATCAGTTTGCCCTGTAGAAGATGAGCGTTGCAGACATTTGACGATTCTTCGTAGTGTTTGCCTATAGGATAGCCCATCCACTGCTCGTTCCACCATATCTTGTCCATGCGGTTATCATGGCATCCGCAGGACGAGACGGCCACCTTGTAAAAGTCGGGATGAAAGAGCACGGCGCCTGTCGAGTTCTGCCCGCCCGCCGAGCCGCCATAGATACCGACGCGCGTAATATCCATGTGAGGATATTTCTTGGCTGCGGCCTTGAGCCATGCTATATGGTCGGGCAAGCCTGCATCCTTGAGGTTTTGCCAGCATACATCATGGAAAGCCTTCGAGCGATTGGCCGTTCCCATGCCGTCGATAAGCACCGTTATAAAACCTGTCTCGGCGAGTGCGGAACAGCGATAAACGGCTGAAAATGACTTGGGTACATGCGAATCGTGAGGCCCCGAGTAGATATATTCGACTATGGGATAGCTTTTCGCAGGGTCGAAATCGGTAGGACGGATAATCATTCCCCAAATATCCGTCTTGCCGTCGCGTCCCTTAGCCGAGAACACCTCCGGCATCCGCCATCCGGCCTCGACTGCCTTGCTTATATCGGCCTTTTCGAGCGTCATCAACACCTTTCCGTCGGCTGCCGAGCGCAGAACTGCTACCGGCGGCAAATCTACACGCGAGTAATTGTCAATCATATAAGCGCAGGATTGGTCGAAAGTAGCCAGATGAGTTGCGTTTTCGGGCGTCAGGAGGATGATTTTACCATTGTCGATATTCAGCGAATAATACTTCTCCAAATAAGGGTCTTCGCCCTTTTCCCGCCCGCATCCCTTGAAGATTAGCGTGCGGTTTTTCGTATCCACATTGACGACCGACTTTACCACCCATTCGCCTTTTGTAAGCTGACGTTTGACTGCGCCTGTCGCGAAGTCGTAGAGATAGATATGTCTCCAGCCGTCGCGTTCCGAAATCCACAACATCTCGCCCGCCTCCTTCAAAAAATAACTGTAAACGGCATTATAATAGATGAAAGTAGGGCTTTTCTCGTGCACTACCGGCGCAGTTGCACCGCTCAAAGCATCGGTTTTATAGATGATATATTCCTGATGGCCGCGTTTATTGAAAGCGAAGGTGAATTGTAGGCTGTCGTACCATTCAATATTCGATATCTCGTACTGATTTTCGATGCCGGGCGCATCCGACCGGAAACTTAGACCTGTCTCGACGTCAAAGACTACAGGATGGCGCACCGGCAGCGCGTCGCCGGGCTTGACGTAGTCTATATTGCTCAACTTCGGCTGTAGCTGGTCGGTCGGCGATGATTCGATACGATACAGTTGCCGCGTCCCTACAGGGCGATACTTGCACGAGACGAGGCGGCGCGAATCGGGCGACCAGACAATGCTCGACGCATAGTACTCGTAGGGCGAGCCGTCGCTGCTCAAGACCTTGGTTGCCTTAGTCGCAATGTCGCGCACCCAGAGGTTGCCCTCCGAGATATAAGCCTCCTTCTTGCCGTCGGGCGACTTAACCGGCTCTTTTCTGTCTTCCTGAAATACTTTCTGCCAGTAACCGTCATCCCTGCGAAATCCTTCACGACGGTCTTCACGGATGCTGTAATCGTCGAGATCACAGTCAACACGTTTGCCGCCGGCCATAAATGATACTTTCTTGAGGTCTTTGTCGAAGCGCAAGGCTTGCAGGCTCAACTTCGCCGCATCTACAACAGTATCACCCAGAAAAACGCCAAGCGAATCGGCGAGGCGCGAGCTATCGAAAGCGTCACGTTTCTCCGACTTTTCGGCGTCCACAATATAATACCGTCGTCCTTCCGTCGTGTTCGTCAGATACCAGAACGAGTTGGTTTCGCGAATATTCTCGACCTGCAACAAACTGTTGTAATACAGGTCGTTATACTTCTTCGAGAAATCATCCGCACGGCGATATTTCTCTTTCAAATCCTGAGCCGTAATCAAGAACGGCAAGGATAATAAACCGATTAATAGAATAATACGTCTCATAATAAATATAGAAATTAAATCAAGGGGTATAAACACCGTCGTAAGGATTTTGGTCGCCATTAGGCCAGATACCGTCAATCAACGACTTGTTATTTTTCATTTCGGCGTTAGGAAGCTGGAAGATAAACCTCCACGATTGAGCCGGGAATTTCACTCCTCCGCCGTAGTTGGCGTGATTACCTTCGCGCAGCAGCGGTTTACGGTTACGCAGCATGTCAAACAGCGCATATCCTTCACCATACATCTCTTTGCGACGTTCCAGCAAAATATCTTCAATCAGATAGTTGCCACTTGATACAGAGCGTTTTGCCTTACGCATATCCTGCAGTTTCCATAGCAGTTCCTGTGCGGCGCTTTCTTTGTTCTGTCGAGCCAAGGCTTCCGCTTCGTTCAGCAGCATCTCTTCGGCACGCATGAAAACCATAGAGCCGCGACAGTCATCGTTATCACGAAACTTGAAAGAGGCATATATCTGATCCCACCAGTATTCAAACTGACTTCGTATATCTTCTTTATCATAGAGAGCGACAAAAGGGTCGGAAAGAAACCATCCTGCAAAAGTCCAGCATTTGCGCGTACCGTTGCCCCACATTGCAAAAATCGAATAGTCGCCCATGCTCTGTTCTTCTGTCTGCCTCATGCCCCAAATCCACGAAGGCGTAGTTTCGTCATTGAAGCCTGCAAGATACTGTTCGTTAGTTGTCAGCGGATATTTTTCGAGCACCTTATGCGAGTATTCTTCGGATTTAGGCCAGTTGTTCATCACCTGATACACTTCGGACAGGACTCCCTGCACTACTGACAGGTCGAAGCGGTTGATATGATTGCCTCGCTCGAAATCGCTCAACATCCCTTCAGCCGCATTAAGGTCGGCAAGTACCTGTTTATAAGTATCTTCAACCGTTCCTCGCGGTTTGCCGACAGTCTCGTCGGTAGTAGGTTCGGTATATATCGGCACTCCGGGCATCTGTTGAGCAATGGAATAGGTCTGCTGAAAGAGCTGTATCAGGTCGAAATAAGCCCATCCCCGCATCGCAAGCGCTTGTCCCTTGATATGTCGCTTGTCGTCGTCCGAGCCTTCACACTCGTCGATATAGGCTATAACCGAATTGAGGTTATTAATCAGACGATAGTGGAAAGTCCACAACTGGCTCGAACGATAGATGTCGGCTCGCGTTTCGCCCCAGTAATTATAGTTATAGATATACCATCCGCCCCAGTAAATCATATCTTCGCCGCAAGCATCCGAAATAATACGGACGGAAGGCAAGCCGTAATCGTCCGCGCGATTAGCGCCTCCGCTGCTGTAGGCGCGCATCTGATAGTAGCATCCGTTCAATGCTGCCTGAGCGCCCGAAATAGTCTTAAAAACTTCCGAATCGGCTACGGAAGTCGAAGGATTAGTCTCCAAAAAGCCGCTGCAAGCCGCCAGGCAGCTCAGCGCTATATATAAACATAAATATTTAACAGTTTTCATATAATTCTTGTTATCAGGTTATTAAAAATTCAATTGCAAACCGAAAGAGATTGATTTAGTCGTTGGGAAGCGGTTATTGGTGCCCCCATCAATCGACTGTTCTGGGTCGGTGCCTCGTTTCTGAGCGCTTCCCAGAGTAAGTGCGTTATCTGCCTGAACGAAGACCCGCAGCGAATTGATTAAAGCTTGCTGAGTAAACGCCTTAGGCAGTGTATAGCCAAGAGTAATATTTCGCAGGCGGGCGAAAGTATTATCAAATATAAATTTCGTGGAATGGCCGTTCAAAGTCGTAGCATAAGCAGTTGATATGCGCGGAAATTTAGCATCGGCATTCGCGGGCGCCCATCCTTTCAACATGTCGGAATGCATACTGTAGCCTGTATGATACGTCATCATCTGCGAATAGTCGGTATCATACATTTTGCCGCCTACACTGTAATAAATCATGAAAGATACGTCTATTCCCCTGTACGACAGCGTGTTAGTCAATCCGCCAAACAAAGTAGGCAGCGCATCGCCGACATATTGTTTCTGGTCGTCGCTTGTCAGAGCATTAAGATTTTCGGTCTTCTCTCTACCCGTCATAACTTTCTCCCCATCAACGGTTTCATAAATGTTCTGCCAATACAGGTCGTTGCCGGTTTCGGGATTGACGCCGGCATATTCAACCATGAAATAGTTGAAACGCGATTCGCCTTCTCGCCACTTGAAATAACCAGAATTCATCTCTTCCTGAGGCAATCGAGTGATAGTATTTTTGTAGGATGTTCCGTTGAGGTCGATTGACCAGCGCAGGTTGCGGTTGCTGACAGGCACATAGTTGATCTCAAACTCGAAGCCTTCGTTCTTGACGTCGCCGATATTGCGGTCGATACTGCCAAAGCCTGTCGAAGGCGCCAGCGGCATGGGGAACAGCAGGTCTTTGGACTTGCGCAGAAACCATTCAACCGAGCCGCTTAGCCGGTTAAACAGTACAAAATCAACGCCCACCGTTGTCTGTACATTGCTTTCCCACTTCAAGTTCTCATTAGGCAGGCGACTAATCATCACTCCCGGATCGGTATAGTCGTTTTGGCCTGTGCCGTACAATCCCTGATATACGTAATAGGTTGACAGGTTGTCGTTTCCGACAGCGCCCAAACTTGCCCTCACCTTCAGGTTATCAATCCAGTCGTACTGTTCCAGAAATCCCTCATTGGACAGACGCCACGAAGCGCCTATCGACCAGAACTGTCCCCAGCGACTATTAGGATGGAAGCGTGAAGAACCGTCGGAACGGAAACTGCCCGACAGATAATATTTGTCGCTGTAATCGTACTCTATGCGGCTCAACCAGCTGAGTAGCCGGTAATTGTCCTGATACGAGTTCATACTGTTCATTTCGGAAGCAGAGCCTATCTCGGTCAGACCGCCGAAAGGGAATCCCCGCTTTGAAGCTGCAAGATACTTATACTGCATAGCGTATGCCTCCTGCCCTGCTAAAACGCTGACTGTATGGTCGCCGAAGTTCTTGTTATACGTCAAAAGATTATTCAGCGTATAAGAGAAATTGCGTGAATTTGTTTTGTAGGCCTCGCCTCCGTAACCTGCCGCATATCCATATTGACTGTTAGTATATCCGTCGTAGGAGGAAAGATAAAAGTCCACACTGAAATTAGTACGAAATTTCAGTTCGGGAAGGATAGTAAGCTCTAAATATGAGCGGTTTGAGATATTATCCGTAGTTTCGGGCGCAGGATTATAGGCGGCATCGGCAAGTGGACTCCAGCCGGCCCAAGCTGCACGGTCGTCGCCATAGTCATAGATACGGTTACCTTTAGGGTCGAGTTTGTACTCACCCTTGTCGTAATCCCATTCATATACAGGATAGTTGGGTGAGATAGTGCGCAGAAACCATATCGTAGAACCATCTACCCACAACTCGCGTTTGCCCTCCGAGAGAGCTATGTTCGACCCTACCTTCAACCAGTTATTGGCCTGATAGTTAAGGTTAACACGAGTGCTGAAACGCTTGAAACTTTGTATCGAAAATATTCCCTTGTCGCTGACGAAACTGCCCGACACGAAGTAATCGCTTTTAGCGCTTTTGCCGCTGACGTCAATCGAGTATTCCTGTCTGGGTTTGGATACCAGCAGCTCTCCCCGCCAATCGCCTTGAAACATCAATTGTGTCGAAGGATCCACTCGACCGTTTATACCTACCGGCTTGTTAATGCTGAAAGGATTGATTTTCAGTTCGTTGATAAGGTTATCGGTTGCAAACTGCGAGGCTTCGGCGTCCGAGACCTGTGCATTATCCATCCGACCGTTTTTCATTGCCAGCCATGTCAGCTCGGTAAATTCCTGAGGCGTCAGCGAACGGGGCAAATCCACTGCCAGAGCCGAATAGCTCCATGTCGAACGGACGTTTATCTGCGACTTCTCCGACAGTCCTCCTTTAGTAGTAATCAACACTACTCCGTTGGCGGCACGAGAGCCGTAGAGAGCTGTTGCCGAAGCGTCTTTCAGGACGGTGATACTCTCTATGTCATTAGGGCTGATGGCATTGATATAACCGTCGTAAGCGATGCCGTCAACGACATACAAGGGGGCGCTCGAAGCATTGATAGAGCCTATGCCGCGGATACGTACGGTAGCGTCATCTCCGGGCTGCCCGCTCGAATTGATGACCTGCACGCCGCTACTCTGTCCCTGCAAGGCCTGCGTTATGTTCGAGGTCTTGATTTTCTCCAGTGATTCGCTCTTTACAACGGTAGCCGAGCCGGTGAAGGTTGACTTTTTACCGGTTCCGTAAGCTATGACCATTACCTCGTCCATAGCAATTACATCCGGGTCCATAACTACTTTGATATCACCGCTTTGCGAAGTAATATCAATCTCGATTGTCTTATAGCCGATATAAGACAGTTGCAGTACCTTGCTACGAGTGGTCAAAGGGATGACAAAACGTCCGTCCGCATCGGTAGCATCGCCATTGAGCGTCTGCTTATCCAAGACTGCCACGCCTGCAAGCGGTAAGCCGTCTTCGGACGAAGTAACCGTACCGGTTACCGTAGTCTGCGCATTAAGAACAACAAATTGCATCATAAATGCAAGAATCATAAGAATTTTACACATAATTATCAAGTTTTTGGTTACATATCGGCAACAAAATTACAAAAAATTTTTAAGAATCCAAGCACGAGGAATGAAAAAAGTTTTTTACAGAGGAAAGATACGAAAAATTTCCGATATGCAATTTTTTTCTTCTGACTTCACCATAATATTTATTGACAATCACATAACTATTTGGTTATTATACTGTAAGCAATATTGCGACACTTGTTTGGGGTGTCGCATTTCTCCTGCCAAATCGCACTGTTTTCGCGCCAGAACTGTTGAAAATCACGCATTAAATAGTCCATGTCAATCTTTCCGTCGCGAAGGTAACGCGGCATGACGTAAGGCGTCTCGCTATTGGCCATATTTTCTTGAAAACTGTACGAAAGCGCCCTGCAAATCATCTCGTTGTAAATAGGATTAGCCGGTTGCACAGGGCGTATGGCAGGGTGTATCAGGCCGAGATCGCAGACGTACTGAAAATCGTCCGAAGCCCAGTCGAAAGTAACGTCATCCCCCAAAATCATAGGCTCAACGATGCGTTTAACTCGTGGCTCTTTCAGTCGATACAAGAGGCTGTCAACATGAGTATCCCGACGAACAAGAATAGCATTAATGGCTTTCAAAACCATATCGGCAGTTACGGTCTGCGAATAATCGCGATCTAACTGTCCGTCAATAATCTCGTAAGCTATGGCATTTACGAGCCAGGGCTGTCCCTGCGTCTTTTCCCACACAAGGCTAACAGCATCCGGCTCGAAGAGTTGTCCGCTTTCATCGGTATGTTGCTGATACAGGGCGGCAACTTCTTCCGGCGT
>JAITPL010000045.1 GCA_031289445.1 Tannerella sp. | reverse complement strand
CAAACCAATATTTTATAAACATTTTAAGACCAAACAAGATGAAGAAAGTTTTATTACAATCAGCAATGCTGTTAACAGCAAGTTTAGTAAGTCTGACGCTCAATGCCCAGACCGAAGAGTATCCAAAACCCGAGCCGATGCGTCCGGGTATGTCGGAGTTCTGGCTTCCGCAGCCTGTAAAGGTTGCGCCAGGCGACATCAAAACCAACACCGCACCTTCGGATGCAATCGTCCTCTTCGACGGCAAGGACCTCTCCGCATGGGAGAACTCCAAAGGCGAGGCCGCAGGATGGAATGTCAACGCCGACGGTACCGCCACGGTTGCCAAGAATGCCGGCGACATCCGTACCAAACAGAAATTCGAGAACTTCCAGCTGCATATCGAGTGGAGCATTCCGACGAATATCAGCGGCAAGAGCCAGAGTAGGGGCAACAGCGGCGTTTACCTGCAGGGACTGTACGAACTGCAGGTGCTCGACAGCTACAATAACGAAACCTACGCCAACGGTCAGGCCGGAAGTATCTACAAACAATCCCCGCCGCTGGTCAACGCCATGCGCAAACCGGGCGAGTGGAATGTTTACGACGTCATCTACACCGCGCCGGTATTCAAGGACGACGGCACTTATCGCACGCCACCCATTGTAACGGTGCTTCATAACGGTGTTCTGGTACAGAACGGTTTCCACATACTCGGAACAACCGAATACGTGGGTTTTCCGCGCGTCGAGAAGCATGGCGCAGGCCCTATCCTGCTGCAAAGCCACGGCGACCCGAGCGAACCTATCAAATTCCGTAACATCTGGATAAGAGAACTGTAAACGCGAGATATGAACAATTCATTTTTTAGCCGTTTTACCCCCAGGGAAGCCAAGTTTTTCCCGCTCTTCAAGCAGCTTTCGACTACCATCATTGCCGGCGCCGACTTGCTGATAGAGTGTACGAAAACGAACAACCACGCCGAACATGCCGAGTTGAACAGGCGGATAAAAGACCTTGAACGCGAGGGCGACAGGCTCTCGCACAAGGTCTTCGACGAACTGAACGCAACCTTCATCACGCCTTTCGACCGCGAAGATATTAATCAGTTGGCCATGCACATGGACGACGTCCTGGACGGCATCAACAGCTCGTCCAAGCGCATCGCCCTCTACAAGCCGAAATGTCTTCCGCCATACGCGCTCGAACTTGCCCTGATGATACGCGAAGGCGCCGTCTGTCTGAGCAAGATTTCGGATGAGTTGGAATCGCTCAAAAGCAATGCCGTGAAACTGAAATCCTACTGCAAGGAGTTGCACGACATCGAGAACAGAGCCGATGACGTATATGAAATGTTCATTATCAAACTCTTTGAGGAGGAGAAGGACAGCATCGAACTCTACAAGCTGAAGGAGATACTCTACGAGATGGAAAAGACCACCGACATGGCCGAACATGCAGGCAAGATAGTACGGACAATTATAATCAAGTACGCTTAAACAACGCATTACTGATGGAATTACTGATAGCTATTATTGTTCTATGCCTCATATTTGACTATATCAACGGTTTCCACGACGCCGCCAACTCGATAGCGACTATCGTATCTACCAAAGTGCTGACTCCTTTCAAGGCTGTTATATGGGCTGCCTGCTTCAACTTCGTGGCTTTCTTTATAGCCAAGTATATTATCGGCGAGTTCGGCATTGCCAACACGGTCTCGAAGACGGTTTTTGAAACTTACATCACTCTTCCGGTCATACTCGCGGGCATCATTGCGGCTATCGCCTGGAATCTCGCCACATGGTGGCTGGGTATTCCTTCGTCGTCGTCGCATACGCTGATTGGAGGCTTTGCGGGCGCGGCTATCATGGCAGGCGGTTTCAGGGCTATTCACAGCGTAGTGATATTGAAGATTGCAGCTTTTATCTTCCTCGCTCCGCTGATAGGAATGATAGTGGCGCTGATACTCACTACCGTCGTTCTGAACGTGTGCCGTCGAGTTAATCCTCACAAGGCGGAGGCATGGTTTAAACGTTTGCAGTTAGTTTCGTCGGCGCTTTTCAGCGTGGGCTTCGGGCTGAACGATTCGCAGAAGGTCATGGGTATCATTGCAGCGGCGATGATTGCAGCACACTCGAAGGGAATAGACATGGGAGTAACGTCGGTCAACGACTTGCCCGACTGGGTAGCATTCGCATGTTTCACCATGATAGCGCTCGGCACCATGTCGGGCGGCTGGAAGATAGTCAAAACAATGGGGTCGCGTATCACTAAGGTAACGCCTTTGGAAGGCATGGTGGCCGAGACTTCCGGCGCACTGACGCTCTATCTGACGGAGTTTCTGATGATACCGGTCAGCACGACGCACACCATCACCGGCGCCATCATCGGCGTAGGCGCAACAAAGCGTCTCTCGGCCGTTCGCTGGGGAGTAACCAAAAACCTGCTCGTGGCATGGATACTGACTATTCCGGTCAGCGCCCTGCTCGCCGCAGGGATATATGTCATAGTGGCGATGTTCTAAAGAAGATGAGGATTTTGAGGAAGGCGAGGACTTTTGAAGAAGACGAGGGCTTTTGAGGAAGGTGATGAACTTTTGAGGAAGGCGAGGGCTTTTGAGGAAGGCGAGGAAGGTGAGGACTCTGAAGAAGATGATAGTGTCTCTTAATTTTTCACTGTTCACTTCTGACTTCTGATTTTTCACAATTCACTGTTCACTGCATTTCTAACTTCTAATTTCTGATTTTTCACTGTTCACTATTCACTGCATTTCTAACAATTCATAATTCATAATTCACAATTCACAATTAACTCCTACTTTATTTATGATTACTAAAAGATTTCAAGGGGACTGGCCGAAGATAGGCATACGTCCCACAATAGACGGTCGTATGGGCGGTGTTCGCGAGTCGCTCGAAGACCAAACGATGAACATGGCAAAGAGCGTTATCGCCTTGCTTGGTAAGGAACTGAAATATCCCGACGGCACACCCGTCGAATTTGTTATCGCCGACAGCACTATAGGTCGTGTAGCCGAGAGCGCCGCCTGTGCCGAGAAGTTCCGTCGCGAAGGCGTAGGTATAACCATTACTGTTACGCCCTGCTGGTGCTACGGCAGCGAAACGATGGATATGGAACAGCAAACCGTCAAAGCCGTCTGGGGATTCAACGGCACCGAACGTCCGGGCGCTGTTTATCTGGCGGCTGTGCTTGCGGCTCACGCGCAAAAGGGACTGCCCGCTTTCGGCATCTACGGACACGATGTTCAAGACGCCGGTACAACCGACATCCCCGCCGACGTGCGCGAAAAACTGCTGCTCTTCTCACGCGCTGCTCTGGCGGTGGCGATTATGCGCGGCAAGTCTTACCTGTCCATAGGCGCTGTCTGTATGGGCATCGCAGGCTCGATCGTAAACACCGATTTCTTCGAGGATTATCTCGGAATGCGTTGCGAAGGCATCGACGAGGTTGAAATTATCCGCCGCATGACCGAAGGCATCTACGACAGGGAAGAATTTGATAAAGCCTTGGCTTGGGCAAAGCAAAACTGCCGTCAGGGCGAAGATACGATTAACCGTAAAGACCTTGTCCGTACTCCCGAACAATCTGTCTCCGACTGGGAATTTATTGTGAAAATGACCCTGATTGTCCGCGATTTACTGATTGGCAACCCCAAATTGAAAGAACTCGGATTCGGAGAAGAATCGCTGGGACACAACGCTATTGCAGGCGGTTTTCAGGGACAGCGCCAGTGGACTGATTTCTATCCTAACGGCGACTTTACCGAAGCAATCCTCAACTCGTCTTTCGACTGGAACGGTATCCGCGCTCCCTTTGTCCTGGCGACCGAGAACGACGCCCTCAACGGCACTGCCATGCTGTTCGGCAATCTGCTGACCAATACGGCTTCGATTTTTGCCGACGTGCGCTCCTACTGGAGTCCCGAAGCTATCGAAAGAGTTACCGGCAAAAAGGCTGTCGGACTGGTTGAAAACGGCATGATTCACCTGATTAATTCCGGTGCGGCTTCGCTCGACGGTAGCGGCTACCAGAACGACGCCGAAGGCAAACCGATAATGAAATCTTTCTGGGATATATCCGAAGACGAAGCTCAGGCATGTCTCGACGCAACCACATGGATGCCTGCCAACCGCGAATATTTCCGCGGCGGCGGTTACTCGTCCAAATTCCTTACCCGCGGCGGAATGCCATGCACCATGGTACGCCTGAATCTTGTCAAAGGCTTGGGTCCCGTACTGCAACTCGCCGAGGGCTGGACTGCCGACCTCGACCCCGAATCCTACAAAATAATCGACGAGCGTACCGATAGGGGATGGCCTACGACTTGGTTTGTACCGCGTCTTGCGAACAACGACGCCTTCAAGGACGTCTATTCCGTGATGAACAACTGGGGAGCTAACCACGGCTCCATCAACTGCGGACACATCGGAGCTGAACTGATTACGCTTGCATCTATCCTGCGTATTCCGGTGTGTATGCACAACGTTCCCGAGGGCAACATATATCGTCCGGCTGCATGGAACTCCTTCGGCCTGGACAAGGAAGGCGCCGACTATCGCGCATGTCAAACATACGGACCACTTTATAAAAAATAATTAATGGAAAATAAATCATCGCTATTCAAAGGGAAAGACGGTACCAACTACCTCTTTCCCTTTATCCTGATAACATCGCTTTTTGCGTTATGGGGATTTGCCAACGACATCACCAACCCGATGGTCGCGGCTTTCAAAAACATTCTGTTACTCACGAATGCCGACAGCGCATTAGTGCAGACTGCCTTCTACGGCGGCTATTGCATTATGGCGATTCCGGCGGCTATCTTTATCAAAAAGGTATCCTACAAGTCGGGCATTTTAATGGGTTTGTTTCTCTATTCAGCCGGTTGTTTCCTGTTCATTCCCGCAGGTAATGCAATGAGTTTCGCCATGTTTTTGTTTGCTTATTTCATTATGACATGCGGTCTGTCGTTTCTGGAGACCACAGCCAACCCTTTCATCCTGTCGCTTGGCGAAGAGTCTTCAGCCACACGCCGGCTGAATTTTGCGCAGGCCTTCAATCCTATCGGCTCGTTTACCGGCATGATGATTGCTAAAGATTTCATCCTTGCGCGTTTGAGTTCCGACAAAGAGCCGGGCGTTTCCATTTTGCATGGCAGCGACGCCGCGGCTATTGAATCCGTTCAAAGGCACGACTTGGATATTGTCGGCGCTCCTTATATGATGTTGGGTTTCGTGGTATTTGTATTCTTCCTGCTGTTTCTGATTTCGCGTTTACCTAAAACGGTATCGGCTGTGAAAGAGGGTGTTTCGTCCGCTGTCGGAGCTACTTTTAAACGTTTAATCGCCAATAAGCGATATATTTATTCCGTGATAGCGCAAGCCTTTTATGTAGGCGTGCAAATCATGGTGTGGACATTTATTATCCAGTATGGTGAAAACGAGTTGGGCATGAAGAAAGAAACGGCGCAGTCGTATAACATGATAGCTATGGCCATATTTGTTTTAAGCCGTTTTGTCTGTACTTTTTTGCTAAAACATTTCAAACCCAGCGTTTTGTTGAGGAATTTAGCAATAGCCGGAAGCGTATTTGTACTTGGTGTGATATTTCTTTCAAGCAAAATAGGATTTGCATTGCCTTCCGTGCACATTAATCTCGGAATCATTGATTTTTCGATTATTACAGGTTTAGAAAACAATTTCATGCCGCTTTGTCTGATTAGTATGGTATTGATTTCCGCCTGCATGTCGTTAATGTTCCCGACGATTTACGGCATAGCGCTCGACGGATTGGGTGATGACGCCAAATTAGGCTCTGCAGGTTTGATATTGGCAATTGGCGGCGGTGCAATTCTCCCCTGGCTACAAGGCAAGCTGCTTGACGAAGCCACATGGTTTGGCGACGCCTTATCGGCAACCCGCTTCTCGTTCATCCTCCCGCTTCTCTGCTTTGTCTTCATAGCCGGCTTTTCGCAATACGTCAGAAAATCGTCAAAAGTGTGAAGAAAGTAGCATTAATAACAGGTATAACAGGACAGGACGGCTCGTTTCTGGCAGAATTTCTGATTGAAAAAGGATACGCCGTTCATGGCACTTTGCGCCGTTCCTCTTCGTTCAACACAAGTCGAATTGAACATTTGTACTTTGACGAATGGGTGCGCGACATGAAACATCAGCGTACCGTCAATCTGCATTACGCCGATATGACGGACAGTAGCTCGCTGATACGTATCATTCAACTTATTCAGCCCGACGAGATTTATAACCTTGCCGCTCAAAGCCATGTGAAAGTGAGTTTTGACGTACCCGAATATACCGCCGAAGCCGATGCGGTCGGCACTTTACGGCTTCTCGAAGCGGTGAGGATTCTCGGTTTGGAGAAGAAAACAAGGATTTATCAGGCTTCGACGTCCGAACTTTTCGGGCTTGTGCAAGAAGTGCCTCAAAAAGAGACAACACCGTTTTATCCGCGCTCTCCATACGGAGTTGCCAAACAATACGGTTTCTGGATAACGAAGAATTACCGCGAAAGCTACGCAATGTATGCCGTGAACGGTATTTTGTTCAATCACGAAAGCGAACGCAGAGGCGAAACCTTTGTTACCCGCAAGATTACGTTGGCGGCAGCCCGCATTGTACAGGGATTTCAAGACAAGTTGTACGTCGGAAACCTCGATGCACAGCGAGATTGGGGATATGCCAAAGACTATGTGGAATGTATGTGGTTGATGTTGCAGTACGAGCGGCCGGAAGATTTTGTGATTGCCACAGGCGAGATGCACACTGTTCGAGAGTTTTGTACGCTTGCTTTTCGCGAGGCGGGAATCGAACTCAAATGGGAAGGTAGCGGCGTTAATGAAAAAGGTATTTGTGCCGGTACAGGGAAAGTGATTGTCGAGGTTGATACGAAATATTTCCGCCCGGCAGAAGTGGAGCAATTACTCGGCGACCCGACAAAAGCGCGTACCCTGCTTGGTTGGAATCCGAACAAGACTTCGTTTGAAGAGTTAGTTGTATTGATGGTCAAACACGATATGAAAAAAGTAAAAAAACTGTATGGAGAAAACGGATAAAATATATGTCGCCGGACACAAAGGGCTTGTCGGTTCGGCTATCTGGCAAGCCTTGACAAACCAAGGTTTTACAAATCTTATCGGTAAGACGCACAGCGAATTGGATTTGCTCGACAGCGTGGCGGTACGCGATTTTTTTGAAGATGAAAAGCCTGACTGCGTAATACTTGCAGCCGCTAATGTTGGCGGCATTATGGCAAATTTCACATACAGAGCCGATTTCATTTACAACAACCTGCAAATTCAGCTCAACGTGATAGGCGAAAGCTTTCGTCAAAACGTTAAAAAGCTGCTTTTTCTCGGAAGCACCTGTATTTATCCTCGCGATGCTGCACAACCGATGAGGGAAGATTCACTGCTCGCTTCGCCGCTTGAATACACAAACGAGCCTTATGCAATAGCAAAGATTGCGGGCTTGAAAATGTGTGAAAGTTTTAATATTCAGTACGGAACAAATTTTATTGCCGTCATGCCGACAAATCTGTACGGCCCGAACGACAATTTCGACCTCGAAAAAAGTCATGTCCTGCCTGCAATGCTTCGCAAAATTCATTTGGCAAAATGTTTATACACAAATGATTGGCAATCCATACGCGAAGATTTAAACAAACGACCCATAGAGAGTGTTTCGGGCGAAGCGAGTGAAGATGAAATTATTTCATTATTAGTGAAACACGGAATTACCTCTAATAGCGTTACACTTTGGGGAACAGGCGCTCCCATGCGCGAATTTCTTTGGAGCGAAGAGTTGGCGGATGCTTGCGTTTACATTATGCGAAACGTTGATTTTAAGGATTTAAAAGGTTTAGGCAAGGAAGTTCGTAATTGTCATATCAACATTGGCACCGGTAAAGAAACAAGCATCAAAGACTTATCCGGCGTTATTACCAAAACCGTCGGTTATAAGGGAGATATTATTTTTGATACGTCCAAACCCGACGGCACAATGCGCAAACTGACGGACGTTTCCAAACTTCACGCGCTTGGCTGGCGCCACAAAATCGAAATCGACGAAGGCGTCGGGAAAATATATCAATGGTACAATAAATAAACAGGAACATACTACATGACAAAAAAAAG
>JAITPL010000040.1 GCA_031289445.1 Tannerella sp. | reverse complement strand
TCAATCTGTCCCTGTGCTTCAGAGCTTAATTGCTCTAAAATAATTAAATCTTCTTTTCTCATTTGTTTGTTAATTATATTGTTTAATGAAAGCGCGAAATTACAAAAAAAATTTTATATACAAAAAATAATTACAAAAAAAATCGCAATACGACGAAATATTATTGTTTTTGACGATTTTTTTTTCATCCTTATTTAAACTCTTTATAAAATTCGGCTACCGCTTCAATCCCTTTATAGAAGCGGTCGAGACCGAAACTCTCGTTAGGCGAATGTATGGCGTTGCTCTCGTTTCCGAAACCCATAAGGATACTTTTTACTCCAAGTATATTTTCAAAAGTAGGAATAACAGGAATGCTGCCGCCGCGGCGTACAGCCAGCGGACGCTGACCGAAAGCAAGGGTAAAACCTTTCTCGGCCGCGCGGTAAGCAGGCAAGTCGATAGGACAGACGTAGGCCTGACCGCCGTGATGATGCGTAACTTTTATCTTTACATACTTGGGCGCTACGCTGTTGAGATAGTCAATCATCATCTGCGAAATAATATTTGCATCCTGATGAGGAACGAGGCGACACGACAGTTTGGCGCAGGCTTTCGAGGGAAGGACGGTCTTGGCGCCTTCGCCGGTGTAGCCGCCCCAGATACCGCAAACGTCGAACGAAGGGCGGCAGCTGTTTCTTTCAAGCGTCGAATAGCCCTTCTCGCCGAACAATTCATCAACGTCGAGAGCCTTCATATATTTCGCTTCATCGAATGGCACTTGCGCTATCATCGCCTTCTCTTCCGCCGAAAGTTCTTCTACGTCGTCGTAGAAATGCGGTATTGTGATACGTCCGTCGGCGTCGGTCATGTCGGCAATCATCTTGCACAGCACATTGACAGGATTGGCTACAGCGCCGCCAAAATGACCCGAATGCAGGTCGCGGTTAGGGCCGACGACTTCAATCTCCCAGTACGACAGACCGCGCAGACCGGTAGTGAGCGATATGGTCTCTTCGCTTACCATGCTTGTGTCGGAAACCAAAATAACGTCGGCGCGAAGAAGCGACTTGTTGGCTTCACAGAATGCTTCAAGACTGAGCGAGCCTATTTCTTCCTCTCCTTCGAGAATAAACTTGACGTTACATGCAAGAACATCCGCTTGGATAGCCGTCTCGAAGCCTTTTAACTGTATTAATGCCTGCCCCTTGTCATCGTCTGCGCCACGTGCATAGACGCGACCGTCGCGGACGACCGGCTCGAAGGGTGCGCTCTTCCAAAGCTCAAGCGGCTCGGGCGGCATAACGTCGTAATGACCGTAAATGAGCGCTGTAGGCGCAGTGTCGGATACTATCCTCTCGGCATAAACGACAGGGTTGCCGGCAGTAGGCATCACCTCTGCGCGTGTAGCGCCCGAAGCCAACAACAGCGCCTTCCACTTCTCCGCGCATCTTATCATATCCGGCTTGTGCACGCTCTGCGAACTAACCGACGGAATACGCAGCAACTCAAACCATTCCTCTACAAAACGGACTTTATTCTCTTCTATATATTGTTTAATTTCCACAATGTTTTATTTTAAATATTTATCAAACCATGCAAAGAACTCGCGTTGCCAGACGATGGCGTTTTGAGGGCTGAGCACCCAGTGAGTTTCATTCGGAAATACGAGCAAACGGCTCTCTACTCCAAGCATTTGCGCGGTATTGAAGGCAGCCATGCCCTGCGAATAAGGTACGCGATAATCATGTTCGCCGTGTACAACCATAATCGGCGTATCCCAGTTTTTTACCAACAGATGCGGCGAGTGCGAGTACGACCGTTGGGCGACCTCGTTATCTTTCTCCCATGGCGCGCCGCCTGTCTCCCACTGCTCGAAAAACATCTCCTCCGTAGTGGTGTACATCATCTCCATGTTAAATATCCCGCAATGAGCGAGAAAAGCCTTGAAACGACCCTTGTGAGTGCCTGCAAGGTGGAAGATGGAATAACCGCCATAACTTGCGCCTGTAGCGCCTATCCGCGAGGCGTCGGTATATGGTTCCTTGCTGACCGCATCAATAGCCGCAAGCAAGTCACGCTCTTCCTGTTCGCCATGATTTTTCGAGATAGCGTCGTTCCATTCCTGACCGCTTCCCGAAGTGCCGCGCCGCGCCGGTATGACAACGATATAACCCTGCGAGGCCATTAGCATATAGTTCCAGCGATAGCTGAATGAGGGGCCTAACACGCCCTGCGGACCGCCGGTACAGACCAGCAACAGCGGATACTTCTTTGTCTTGTCGAAATCGGGCGGATAGACCACCCAGGTAACCATCTGCTTGTTGTCGGTAGTAGTGATAAATCGCTTTTCGAACTGCGGCGCATTCAGTTTTTCCAATAAGTCGTCGTTCACAAACGATATGTTTTCGGCAGAGCCGTCGGCAGGATTGATGCGGTATATTTCGGCAGGATTGACGAGTGTAGTGCGTGCAGCAATCAAATTGTCGCCCGCCAGCTGAACGCTCGAATAATCATGATTGCCGTTGGTGAGCCTGCGAATCTCTCCGTTGCCGACCTCAAGCCGATATATCTGATGCGCTTCCTGATAGGGGGCGGTGAGATAGAGAGCGCTACCGTCGGGCGTCCAGCACAGCGAACTCGGACTTGCATCCAAGGCTTCGGATATATCCCTTATCTGTCCCTCGGGCCAGTCCATCACCATTATGCGTTCTTTATCAGCCTCGAAGCCGCCGCGTTCCATGCTCGACCATATCAAGCGTTTTCCGTCGGGCGAGAACTGCGGATTCTGGTCGTATCCGGCCATGCCGGAGGTCAGTAGCCGTGTTTTTTTACTGTTCAAATCGTAGGCGTAGAGATTCGTATTGGTCTGAAAAGCTTAAGCCTTGCCAACGAGTTTCTTGCATGTATAGACTAATGTTTGTGCATCGGCGCTCCACGCTATTCCTTCGGTGCCGCCGAATGGCTTCACCGGCGCATCGAAAGGCTCGTCGGGCATGACGTCTTCGACCGTCTTCACCGAGCCGTTTTGTATTTGTCCTATAAAGACATGATTGTAATAGCCGTCCTTCCACTCGTTCCAGTGGCGGTACATCAGGTCGTCATAGACGTAAGCCTCCGCCTTCTTGAGGTCGTCATACTTTTCCTGCGCCTTGTACTTCTCTAATTTAACGGATATTACGAACGCTATCCGGTTGTCCGCAGGAGCGTAGAGGAAGCCGTCAATCGACTGCTCGATGTTGGATACCTGCGTTTCGGCTCCGCTGTCGGGGTCGATATTCCAGAGTTTGCCCTCGCGCACGAAAGCGATTGCCTTGCCCGAAGGAAGCCAAGCTAAAGAGCCTTCGCGGGCGGTCGTTTTGGTCAGTTGCTTGCGGTTGCGACCGTCGCTATCGACGATGAAAATATCCGCATTGCTCTTGTTCTCTGCGATACTGTAATACGTTACAGTATAAGCTACCCGCTTTCCGTCGGGCGAGGCGCTGAGGTTGCCGACACGTCCGAACGCCCACAATACTTCGGGCGTCATCTGTCCGTTCTCGATTTTGACGTCCGGCTGTCCGATAAACGGAACTGCCTGACTACTCGCGTCTTTACTCTCTTTTACTCCATTACAGGCCATCATTGCCATCATAATTAATACTGAAAAAATTTGTTTCATACATATATAAATTTAGTAATTGATATTCAACCTCCTTTTTCTTTCAGAATACTTTCTATTACACGAGGGTAATGCAGGTATTCGAGTTGATGAATTTTACGCTCTACATCGGCAGGCGTATCGGTAGGAAGCACCTCGCACTTTGCCTGAAAGACGATATCTCCCTCGTCGTAATGCTTGTCAACGTAGTGAATCGTAATGCCCGACTGCTTTTCGCCGGCCGCCACTACCGCCTCGTGAACATGATGTCCGTACATTCCCTTGCCTCCGTATTTAGGCAGCAGCGAGGGATGAATGTTCACTATCCTGTTTCGGTACGTATCAATGATTGCAGGCGGCAGGAGGTACATAAACCCTGCAAGCGCGACGAAATCTATCCCGAAGTTATTAAGTGTATAAAGTACACTCATACTTTCGCGGAATTCAGCATTGGTATGTGTTACCGACGGCACACCTAAACGTTGTGCACGCTCGTGCACGAAGGCCTCGCTTTTGTTCGACACAACAAGCGCGACTTCTACGTCTGCGTTCCCCTCGAAGTATCGTATGATATTCTCGGCGTTAGTGCCTGAACCTGAGGCAAATAGAGCTATTTTCTTCATTCTCGTTCAACAGTATATTTTTGCACAGAAATCAAATTTTTGTGCACATTTTAGTAAATTTCGCATAGAAAGTTTGTTCTATGTGCAAAAAAATTCGTTACTTTGCAGCCGCAAATATAGCAAATTATTTAGTATTAATTAAATTTATTAAGATTATGTCAGATTTAGATTTAGCATCGCGCGTAAAAGCAATTATCGTTGACAAGTTAAGTGTTGAAGAATCGGAAGTTACAGACGGAGCAAGTTTCACTAACGATCTGGGCGCTGATTCGCTCGACACGGTAGAGTTAATTATGGAGTTCGAGAAGGAGTTTAACCTCTCGATTCCGGATGACCAGGCGGAGAAGATTTCGACCGTAGGGGATGCCATAGCTTATATTGAAGCAGGTGGTAAGAATTAAAACTTTACAGGTATGGAACTGAAGAGAGTAGTAGTAACAGGTCTTGGCGCCATTACACCATTAGGTAATAATGTTGCAGATACGTGGCAGTCATTGATTAATGGCGTAAGCGGAGCGGGGCCTATTACTCGCTTTGACACATCCAAGTCCAAGACGAAGTTTGCCTGCGAGGTCAAAAATTTTGACCCCTTGAACTATTTTGCCGACAGGAAGGAAGTAAGGAAGTGCGACCTTTACACCCAGTACGCCATTGCTTCTGCACAGGAAGCGGTAGCGGATTCGGGCATTGACACCGAGGGCGTGAATAAAGACCGTGTAGGCGTTATCTATACGTCCGGTATAGGCGGCATTCTTACTTTTCAGGAAGAGGTGCTTGACTACAACCCGGAACGCGGTCCGCGATTCAATCCTTTCTTTATTCCCAAAATAATAGCGGACATAGCGGCAGGACTTATATCCATGCGATACGGTTTCAGAGGGCCTAACTTTGCGACCGTCGCTGCGTGTGCGTCCTCTACCAACGCTATTGCGGACGCATTCACCTATATCCGTATGGGTAAAGCCAACGCGATAGTAACCGGAGGCGCCGAAGCTCCTATCTCGGTAGCGGGAATCGGTGGATTTAACGCCATGAACGCGCTTTCGACACGCAACGATTCGCCACAGACGGCTTCACGTCCGTTCAGCGGCAGTCGCGACGGTTTTGTTATGGGCGAAGGAGGCGTATGTCTTGTACTTGAAGAGCTAAACCATGCCCTCAATAGAGGAGCTAAAATTTATGGCGAGATACTCGGCTCGGGAATGTCGGCTGACGCCTATCACCTCACGGCTTCACATCCCGAAGGGCTGGGGGCTATTCTGGTGATGCGAAATTCTCTCGAAGACGCGGAAATGTCGCCCGAAGAAATCGACTATATCAACGTACACGGTACATCAACGCCTGTAGGCGACATATCCGAAGTGAAAGCCATCAAGGAAGTTTTCGGAGAACATGCCTACAAGATGAACATCAGTTCCACGAAATCAATGACCGGCCACATGCTGGGCGCTACCGGAGCTTTGGAGGCAATAGCATGTACCCTGTCTATTTACAATGATATTGTACCGCCCACTATCAATCATGCGGACGACGACCTCGATCCCGAGATTGACTATAATATGAATTTCACCTTTAACAAGGCACAGAAGAGAACCGTTAATGCCGCTCTTTCCAATACCTTCGGATTTGGCGGTCATAATGCGAGCGTCATTATCAAAAAATTCAAAAACTAAGTGAGATTTAAATACATACGCAACAGAATAAGGTTCTTTAAACTCAAAAACAAAGAGCCTTATCTCTCATTATTCAAGATTCTGGATTTCTATCCCGACGATATCAACCTGTACGAACAGGCGTTTATGCATCGTTCCATAGCCATCAGTCAGTTGCGCAACAGTAACAACGAACGCTTGGAGTTCCTTGGCGACGCAGTTCTCAACACGATCATCTCCGATATCGTCTTCAATTATTTCGCCGACAAGCGCGAAGGCTTCCTCACGAATACTCGCTCTAAAATCGTTCAGCGCGAGACGCTCAACCAGGTAGCCCTCGAACTTGGTATAGACCGGATGGTTTCTTCAATGCCATACGCCTCGTCTCATAACAAGTACATGTACGGCAATGCCCTCGAAGCATTGATAGGAGCGGTTTATTTAGATAAGGGATACAGGGTCTGCCGCCGTTTTGTGGAAGAAAGGATAGTTAATCGCTTCATCTCGCTTGACAAACTGGCAAACCGCGAAGTGAACTTCAAGTCGCGCCTGCTCGAATGGGGACAGAAGGCTAAGATGGCTATCGAATTTGACCTTATCAAGACATATATTGACGATTTAGGTCATCCGGTTTTTCAGACCGTAGTAACGCTCGAAGGCAAGCCCCTGGGGAGAGGCACCGGAAGCACGAAAAAGGAATCGCAACAGCTTGCCGCCAAGACTGTCCTCAATAAGATACGCAAGGACAAGGATGTGAAAAGGCTGGTTGAAAACCTTACTCCAATAGAAACTTCATAACATTTTTAATTTATATCACCATGATACCAATAAAGATTCAAATCAAGAAATTAGTTGTCTGTATGGCTGTTGCGGCAATGAGCGCGACGGCCTACGGAAGAGATTATCACGTATCCGTCAAGGGTAATGATGCAAATGACGGCTCCGAAGCGGCGCCCTTCCTGACAATCAACAAAGCCGCTCAAACGGCTAAGGCGGGCGATGTGATTACCGTTCACGCCGGCATCTACCGCGAATGGATTAACCCGCTTTATGGCGGCGAAAGCGATACCAAGCGTATCACCTATCGCGCGGCGGCGGGCGAGAAAGTCGAAATAAAAGGCTCGGAACGCATTAGCAAGTGGGAAAAAGTGAAAAAGCAGGACGGCGTTTGGAAAGTTGTGATTCCCAACACTTTCTTCGGCGACTACAATCCTTATTCCGACCTGATTTACGGCGACTGGTTTTCGGATCACGGTCGCAAGCATCACACCGGCGAGGTCTTCCTCAATGACAAGTCGCTCTACGAAAAGGAATCGCTTGAGAAAGTACTTGCTTCGCCTGCCGATTCCACCAAGTACGACCCTGAAGGCGCGTCCTATACGTGGTATTGCGAGGTGGACGCCGAAAATACTACTATCTGGGCGAATTTTCACAAATTCAACCCCAATAAGGAATTAGTCGAGATAAGCCTGCGCCACACCTGTTTCTATCCCGCAAAACCAGGTATTAATTATCTGACGATAAGCGGTTTTCATATCAGTCAGGCAGCAACGCAGTGGGGAGCGCCTACTGCCGAACAAATAGGCATGATTGCTACTCACTGGAACAAAGGCTGGATTATAGAAAACAACGTCATCAGCAATTCCAAGTGTTCGGGCGTCACGCTGGGCAAAGAGCGCGGCACAGGTCATAACGTTTGGCTCAACGACCAGAGCTACGACGGCTCGCTGCATTATATCGAGGTAACATTCCGTACTTTGCGCAACGGCTGGAACAAGGAAAATATCGGCTCGCACATAGTCCGCAACAATGAGATTTTCGCCTGCGAGCAGACCGGTATCTGCGGCAGTATGGGAGCGGCTTTCAGTACGGTCGAAAATAATCATATCCACCACATCTGGACTAAACGTCAGTTTTCGGGCGCCGAAATCGCAGGTATAAAGTTTCATGCGGCTATCGACACACAAATCAAAGGCAACCGTATTCATCGCGTCGGGCGCGGGATATGGTTGGACTGGATGGCGCAGGGCACTCGCATCACACAAAACCTGTTGTATGACAATGATTCGGAAGATATTTTCTTTGAAGTTGACCACGGTCCCTATTTAGTTGACAACAACGTTTTCGGCTCGCCTAACAGTGTCCTGGACATGTCGCAGGGTGGCGCTTACGTCCACAATCTTTTTGCGGGAACTTTCCGTCTATGGCAGGAGAAAAGTCGTTATACCCCCTATCACCTGCCTCATCAAACGGATGTAGCGGGTCTGTCCATCATCCTCAACGGCGACGACCGTTTCTACAACAATCTCTTTCTGTCGGTAAATCCCGATGAAAAGCAGGTTTATGGCTTGGATATTTACAACAAGGCGGGCTATCCCTCTTACGCCGACGGCAATGTTTATTACAACAAGGCAAAACCCTTTGATAA
>JAITPL010000205.1 GCA_031289445.1 Tannerella sp. | reverse complement strand
GTCAACTTTTTGATAACGGCAAAAGCCTTTCCGCCCGAAAGAATAGCCAACGAGGTAAGCATCAACGTCAATAACACCGCCAAACGCTGCGATACGGTTGTCTATGACGACTTTCTCGTACCCCTCGTCATCGTCGAGTACAAGGCGCCCGAAGTGGCCATCACGAGCGCCGTGTTCGAGCAGATAGCCCGCTACAATTCGGCTCTCCGAGCGCCGTATCTCATCGTCAGCAACGGCCTTGTACACTATTGCTGCCATATCGACTATGCTTCAATGTCATACTCCTTCCTCAAGGATATTCCCATGCATTCGGAATTAAAAATTAAGAATTAAAAATTAAAAGGGCAGAGACATGAGGGCAATCAGTAAGGACTTTGGGGACTTTGGGGATGGCAGAGACATGTTAGGCGGGGGACATGTTGGGCGAGCGCAGCGCGCCCCTACAGGACATGACATGAATTTCTACCTTCTACCTTCTAATTTCTACCTTCTACCTTTATTGGTCCTATCAAGCCTGATTCCAGCAGTGGTGATTCCTTGCGATAGTGGCGGCTCGTAGAATAAGTAAAAGTCTTTTCGCCGGTTTCTTTCGCTATCTCGTCGCCTATCAAGCGGTTAGCCCAGAGGTTGACTACCTCTACAGTCAGCTCGTTTGTACCAGCCTTGGCAGCTCGCGTTATATCTACCCGCCATGGAGCTGTCCAGACAGTACCCAAATCTTTGCCGTTAAGCGTGACATGCGCAATGTTTTTGACTTTGCCGAGGTTGATAAAAAGCTGTTTGCCCTTGATGTCGGACAACTCAAACGACTGCCGATAGAAAGCCGTGCCTGAATAGTAGCGGATGCCGGGGTTGTCGTGAGTGCGCCAGTCGGCAAGTTTCTCAAAGACGGTCTTTTCGGGGCCTCCCCATTTGGGGTCGAAAGAAACATCCCACGGCTTATCAAGCGTCAGAAGCGTCGTGAAGGTCGGGAAATTGCTCTTGTCGGACGCCTTTTGCGCCTGACCTTGGCGATAGACGATAAAGAAACTCTCATAAGGCTCAAAGTGTAGCGAAACCGTTGTCAGTCCGTTCTGTTCGGAGTACTGCGGCAGCGTTCGGCGTTCGCCGGTATTGGGATTCCACAGTTCTGGCTGCAATCCCGATATGCGGAAAGTAACCTTGCTGTCATGCGCCCTGTCTATACGGTTGGCGAGGAAATAGATTTCTGCACCTTCTCCCGAAGAGACAGTGCGGTGAGTATAGCGTATTTCGCCCGCGGTCTCAAAATCGGGAGGCGTAACTGTTTTCAGGATGCTTGCCGTCAAGTCGTAGTGCGGATAGAGGTTATCGGCTTGGGTGCGGAGTACTTCGCCGAAGATGATTTTACCGTTGCCGACCGTGCGCGTTTGCAGTTCGGCGGGAATAGCATTTGTCTCGCCCCAGATTTCGGTTGACAGGCGGCGCACTTCGTCGTCGCAGGCCGGATAATCCGTAAGGCTCGGCGACTGAACAGGCGGCAAACCTACGACCGTAGCGCCGGCTTTGACCAGTTCGGCGATTTTCGCCAGCAGCGCCGGACGCATTGTTTCCATACAAGGCAATGCCAGCAGGCGATAAGTCGCGCCGCTCGGAAAGACGACGTTACCGTTCTCGACCTGCGCCTTCATTAGCAGGCTCGGTGGACAGGCGTCGAAGTTATACCCGCGCCGGTCGGGAAAATAGGCTTCGCCCGAATAAGCCGATGCAGGAGCGCGGAAAACGTGCGGAGCGCCTTCGGGAGCGAGATAGAGAATATCGGCCACCGTTCGACCCTGTTGCAGCATGTATTGGCAACGGGCTACATAGCGGTGGTAAGCGTCGGAAAGATACCACCATGTCTGGTTTCTGTCCCAGTGCAGGCCGTAAATCCCCATTGTCATGCCCGGACGAAGACTGTCGGGCAATGCCTGATGCTGAAAAGTGTGGTACATCAGTCGATTCACGCCGGCCACAAAAGCCCAGTCGCCCTGATTCTTGACCGATGCAGGATGTTGTCTCCATGCGTCGAAAGCTGCGGTAAACGACTCGGCAGGCACAACCGGCTGCCCTATAAGATGTGCTACCGAAGATGCTTCGGTTGCGCTCCACGAGGTATTGTATCCGAAGTAGTCAAACTCCTTCGTACCGCCCCAAAATTCAGCCATAGGCATGTCGGCGGCGGCGGCAAGTTCCATGTCGGCGGTAGGATTCATATCGTAAGGCTCGATGGAAAGGTCGAGTCCGCGCTGATGGGCATAGCGGCGCACAAAACTCACATGGAAATCGACCACCATATCCTGTACGGTCTGCCTCAAGTCCCAGAGGAAACGCTCGCTTATTTCGCGACTGCCGACCGTCACGCCCGCATATACCGGGAAATATGGCTGCGGGTCGTATCCGCGACGGCGTGTGAACTCTTCACGGAAATGTCCTGTCCAGTTTTGCGCTCCCATCTCCCAGCTGTCGATATGCAGGGATTTGATACCGCCACCGGTGGGTTTAGCCGTTTTGAAGCCGATGCGGTCGAACAGTTTGCCGATGAAATTATCGAAATGGGCAATCATGGCGACGGTGTCGAGTTTGTCGGCCTCAAAACCCAGACCGGGTATGGGTGCAGGACGTGTAGCCGCACCGCTGCTGCGTGCTCCGAAACGCATTACAGTCCACTGTCCTGCCGGAGCATCCCACTTCAGCGAGCCGTCGGGTTGCAGGGAAGCGGTCAGGTCGATAATCCTGTCCTTGCTGACAGCCACATCCTTATCCTGCGCGGCAAGGTGGTCATACATGGAGATGTATTGCGGAACGCCTTCTACCGAGCTGTAAGGTTTGCGATAGTAAAGCGCCCGCTCGTCGATTTCGGGGATACGGAAATAGCCGGAGCCTGAAACAACTGCGGTGTCGATGCGTGTAGCGCCTGCGGGGAAGGCCAGCACGGCGACGTCTTCATAATAATTCTTCCATTTCTCGAGCGTTGAGGGCGAGTCGGAAAACACGCCTTCGCCGAAGAACGGCATTCGGGGTGCGGGTTTAGGCAGGGTGACGGACTGCTCGCCCTTACCGCCTGCGACGTCAACCGACGAATAGACGAGGTGCTGCATGGATTGCGCTCCTTCGACCCAGGGGCCTCCGCTGCCATTCCATCCCGGCCCTATGCCCAAAACCATGCGGATACCGAGACGCTCGCACTCCTGAACGGCATGGGCAAAGAGGGTCTGCCACTCTTCGCTGAGGAAATCAACCTTTCCGCGAGGTACTCCGATGCCTACTTCCAGAAATAGCACGTGGCCGATTCCGGCTTTTTTCATGGCTTCGAGGTCTTTGGTCATGCCG
>JAITPL010000108.1 GCA_031289445.1 Tannerella sp. | reverse complement strand
GCGAACGGCGCTATACCCGGCTGGCGGAGCATCCGGTAGCAGTTTTGCAGTATGGCGCGGCGCACGGCAAGATTCATGTCCGGCGGACTGTCGGGCAAGGACCTGACATGGTAGAGCAGGCCGCAGACCGGATAGCCCTCGCGGGCAAAGCGGGCAAGACGGAGGTCGTCCGCCGAGATGCGCACTTTTCCACTTACTACAGGGTCGCTGACAATATATTCGCCGTCTTCGCGACCTGTAACGCAGATATTATGGGCATTGAACGGAAACCGATACTCGGGAGGCATGTAGGGAAGATGATACATCCCTACTATGCATCCCGTCGGTATCCCCGCGTCGAGAAGCCTGTCAAGCTCCTCTTCGGCACGGCGCTTGATGAAAAACAACTTCTTTTGAATCTTGAACCCCAGCGCTTGCGTCGCCCTCGTGAAAATCATGCCCGGCAGCGGACGTATGGAGGTTACCGGGAAGCCCGACAGCCGGATAAACGGCAGATGCACGAAGTAGAGCGAGGCCGAGAGACCGAAAACCAGAGGCTCCGAGCAGTCGTATCCGTAATATCGCAGGATATTGGCGGTTACTCCGTTCTCGCAGTGGGCGGCAGTGCGGTGCTCGAAGTTGATTTCCATGCGCAGTTATTTTACTGCCTTGAGCAGTGTTTGCGCCTCGGAAGGGGTGTGGAGGCGGACTTCGGTGTAGTTGATGAACTCGTAGGGCACAAAAACGACGACCTGCGAACAGCAGAAACTGCCGTCGGCGGTAGCGGCAATGCGCAGTTTGAGCGAATCTATGTGTGTCCGCTTCAAGGCTGCGACGTCCTCTACCCTGCCTTCCTTCAGGAGGGCGACCAGCTTTTCCTGTTCCTTGCGTTCAAACAGGATTTCGTAGAACTTGATTGTCTGATTGTTTTGAAGCAAACGGTATTTGATGCTTCCGAAAAGAAATGCCTTTTGTTTGCCTACGATGTTGGCGGCTTCACCGTCAAAATATTGTTCGATAGATTGTATATCCATAAGATTGAATTTTGAATTTATTATTGATTAGAATCCCCCTAAGGGGAAAAAAACATGAAAACATCAACGTTTCCATTGATGTGAATCCCCTGACGGAGATTAAAAAGAAGAGAATGCCAACGATGTATCTACATTCCCTTCTTTGGGAAGTATTTCAAATCAATAACTTTCGCAATTCGTAGATATAATAGCCGTTTTGCTCTTTTTGGGAAAAGAGTGTGGAATGTGTCGATTCGCTAACGGAAAATCTGCGGACGGTGGTTAGGGTAAAACTGTTTTTTATCAGTTGGAAAGGGCGGTTTACTGTCTTGTAGGGAACGGAAAACGTCCATCCGTTGCTCAGCAGACTGTTGAGCGTATCCAAAGGAATTTTCGGCTCGGCGCGTAGTGTAGCGGGGGTAGTGAATGTAGTGCGCAGAGCGGTGCTGTCGTCGAAGAATCCGCAGTGGCGCAAGTAGAAAGCGCCGTCTTCCACGCCGCCCGAATAGTCGCTGCGCACACCGGCGCGGGCTGTGGCGTCGTAGCTGAAGACGGCTTCGCCAATGCTTTTCCACTCGCCCGCAACTGTACGCACCCATTGATTGCCGTAGAGTGCGCGGCGTGTGATCCAGCCCTGTTCGGGGATGAAGTTTTCGAGAAAAGAGTAGGCGTTGGTGTACCACGTGTTTGTCTTTGGCCGCAGGAAAGAGGCTATCAGCTGCCATTCGCCTTTTTCGGGCGCAAAGAAACAGGATGTATAGACCGTATTGCCGCGGCCGTCGGGACGGACGCGCGTCAGGAAGCGGTAAGTAGAGCCTGCTTTCCAGGGATAGACCAGATAACTCTGTCCGCCCGAGCCTTCGTTGCCGAACTCGCCCACATGAACGCCCTCACCCTTGCCAAGCATTTTGATACGCTGGTCTTCGGGTATATCCTCAGGCTTCTGCGTGTCGAAAGGACTCCATACCGAAAACAGCACACGGCGTTCGGTCGGCGAGTTCACCTGTATGCCGAAGTAACCCTCGCCAAAACCGTTAGCCATAAAGTAAGAGCCAATCACGTCGTTGCCTTCGGGAACAGTCAGCTCGTTGAAGAAGTACTCCACATCCTCTTTGGGAAGGGTGTAGCGGAAATGCACCGAGGGACCGCGCCGCGCCCAGTAAGCCTCGAAGTTGCGGACAAATACAAGCGGCTCGGCAGCTGCTTCACCGTCGATAAAGACTGTCGAGATACGCGGAAACTGTTCGCCTTCCTTGTCAAGCCCCTGAAAGTCTATGCGTACATGCCCTGCATCAACATCGACCGCGCCGATATAAATGCTGTCTGTTCTTAATGAATCGGATACTGTTGCTGACGCCTTGACGTCGATGACGAACTCCTTGCCTGCAACGCCGACTTTTATCTTCGACGCGGATTCGGCGGTCAGAGCGGCGTAGAGCCGCAGCCGCCCCGAATGCGAAACGCGAAAGAAAGCCGAAATAACAGTCTGTGCGTCGTTCCAGCTGACGATACCGTTCTGACCGACAGCGTCGCGGCCGGACGACGAGCGACGCCGGCCACCGGAAGCGTAGGTATATGTTCCGTCTGCGCCGTTAGCCGTCAGATAGGCGTTGCCGGCGAGAGGGATGGCAACAGCAGTCGGGGACAAAGCCTCTCCGGCATTCTCTGCCCTGCATCCCGAAATTATCAGCGAAAGGAGAACAACAACCAAGTATCTCATATTGTCTTTTATTAAAGGAACTCCGTCCTCAAGTCAATTGCGCTTGCTTTCCTTATCCCAGGAATCCCAGCAGTATTCCGGCGGCGACGGCCGAGCCGATAACGCCTGCTACATTTGGTCCCATAGCGTGCATAAGGAGGTAGTTTGTCGGGTCGTATTTCAGTCCTTCAATCTGCGAGATACGCGCCGAATCGGGCACGGCCGAAACTCCGGCGTTACCTATCAGCGGGTTAATCTTGTTGCCTTTCTTGAGGATAAGATTGAAGACCTTGACGAAACATACGCCTGCGCAGGTAGCGATGATAAACGACAGCGCACCCAGACTGAATATCTTGATGGAATCAAGGGTCAGGAACTGTGTCGCCTGCGTCGAAGCGCCTACGGTGATGCCGAGCAGTATGGTAACGATGTCGATCATCGGACCGCGGGCCGTTTCAGCCAGACGGCGGGTTACGCCGCTTTCCTTTATAAGGTTGCCGAAGAAGAGCATACCGAGCAGAGGCAGACCCGAAGGTACGAGGAAAGCCGTTAGCAGCAACCCTACTATCGGGAAGATAACCTTCTCGGTCTGCGAGACCACGCGCGGCGCTTTCATACGTATGACGCGCTCTTTCTTGGTGGTCAGCAGTCGCATGAACGGCGGCGGGATGATAGGAACCAGAGCCATGTAGGAGTAGGCCGAGACGGCGATAGCGCCCATCAGGTTCGGAGCAAGTTTGGACGAGAGGAAGATAGCCGTCGGGCCGTCAGCGCCTCCGATGATACCGATAGCGCCGGCCTGATTAGGCTCGAAACCCATCTGCAGGGCGATGACGTAAGCGCCGAAGATACCGAACTGTGCGGCAGCGCCTATCAGCATCAGCTTGGGATTGGAAATCAGCGCCGAGAAGTCGGTCATGGCTCCGATACCGAGGAATATCAACGGCGGATACCAGCCCTTGACGACCCCCTGATACAGTGTGTTCAGTACCGAGCCTTCCTCGTAGATGCCTATTTGCAGACCTGCGTTCAGGAAAGGAATGTTACCTATCAGCATACCGAAACCGATGGGAATCAGCAGCATCGGCTCAAACTCGTATCTGATGGCGAGGAATATAAAGACAAGCCCTACGAGGAGCATGATGACGTGTCCCGACTCGGCGTTTGCAAACCCTGTATAGCTCCAGAATGTATGCATGTTATCCCAAAGGAATGATAAAAAACTTTCTTGCATTGCAGAGTCTTATTTAATGATTACCAACTCGGCGCCTTCCAAGACGGAATCGCCCTTGCCTACTTTGATTTCCGCCACTACGCCATCGCGGTCGGCCGGAATGGTGTTCTCCATCTTCATGGCTTCGAGGACAAGCAGTTTCTGACCTTTCTTCACCGCGTCGCCTACCGTGCAGTTGATGCTCAGGATGACGCCCGGCAACGGCGACTTGATGGCCTTGGCGCCCGACGCGCTTGACTGACGGGTAACAACCGGACCGCCCGACGCGCTTGTAGGCGCCTGTACAGGGCGTTTCACTGTTACTACGTGTTTCTTGGTCGGCTTGTCCATCACTACCTTATATGGTGTGCCGTTGACTTCTACTTCGGCTATGGTGTCTTCAACCTTGTTGACGGTTACATTATATATGCTGCCGTTAATTGTATATTTGAACTGTTTCATATTTGTATTTATCAAAATTTATTATCTGTTAAACTCTCTCATGCTGTGGATTTTTGAACTCCAAGGCGAATATCGCCGCGTTACCTTGTGGATAGTCAGGACGGTCGATTCTATGTCGTGCACATCTTCCGTTACCTCATAGAGCGCCGTGGCGATGGCAGCAAAGACGCCGCCTTCTTCCGCGATGCCGTGGGTAGGCACATCCGTTACGCCTGCTTTCTGAGCGCGCTGGCGGCTCATTCGCATGGCTATCTTGCCGACCGACTTGAACGACAGGTAAAGTACCAGCAAGCCAAGGAATACGACTAACATGGCGGTGAGGGTCATGCCGACGCCAACCGCATCATTTTTTTTGAACTTGTCAATCTTGTCGTTTTTGTCGAGCGTCAGGTTGTTGGTACTTGGAGTTACCTTTGTCAACTGCATCCATTCCGCCTTGCCGTCCACAGGCCGCCCGAAACTGACGTCGGGCTGCTGGCCTGCTGGGATACGTACCTCATCGACCAGAGTAGTGCCGTCGGCGTCATAGAGGGCTAAATAATTTTCCTTCGAGGGGTCAAGTACGAAGTTGACATGGAAGGTACCTTTATCGGCGCTGCCGTCAATCCAGAAAAGCACGTGCTGACCGGGAGGTATTTTTGTCAGAACGTCGCCCTTGGGGATAGGATACTTGCGATGATTGGAAGGGTCGTTGGTGAGGTAGCATCCGGCTATGTTGACGGTTCCTGCGGAGGAGTTGAAAAGCTCTATCCAGCCGCTTCGCTTGCCGTAGTCGTCGAGGAAATTGTCCTGATTGACGACAAGGACTTCGTTAAGTCGCATGGCTGTGACCCGCTGCGCCTGCGCTCCGACCGTACAGACCAGAGCAAGCGCCATCACCATCACTGCTGTTTTATTCTTTATCATATTCTTTATCATAAAGGTATGTTGCCGTGTTTTTTAAGTGGATTCGTCAGTTTCTTGGTCTGCAACTGCTGCAAGGCGCGGATGACACGGAAGCGGGTATTGCGCGGCTCGATGACGTCGTCGATATATCCGTATCTGGCAGCATTGTAGGGGTTGGCAAACAGCTTGTTGTACTCGTCTATCTTCTCCTGCATCAGAGTAGCCGGGTCGGCAGCGTCTTTCAGCTCTTTGGCGTAAAGCACTTCGGCAGCGCCGGAGCCACCCATGACGGCTATTTCGGCGGTAGGCCAGGCGTAGTTGATGTCGCCGCGCAACTGTTTGCAGCTCATCACGATATGCGAGCCGCCGTAGGACTTGCGAAGCGTAACGGTTACTTTGGGCACTGTGGCCTCGCCGTAAGCGTAGAGTATTTTAGCTCCGTGCAGGATGACGCCGTTGTATTCCTGACCGGTGCCGGGCAGGAAGCCGGGTACGTCAACCAGCGTTACTATAGGGATATTGAAGGCGTCGCAGAAGCGGACAAAGCGTGCGCCCTTGCGTGAAGCGTTGCTGTCGAGTACGCCGGCAAGGAACTTGGGCTGGTTGGCTACAATGCCGACCGACTGGCCGTTGAATCGCGCGAAACCTATGATGATGTTCTTGGAATAGTGCGGCTGTATCTCGAAAAACTCGTTGTTATCGACTATCGTTGTGATGACCTCCGTCATGTCGTAGGCCTGATTGGCGTTGTCGGGGATTATCTCGTTGAGATTGTCGTCCAGGCGGTCTATCTGGTCGTTGCATTCTATCATCGGCGCTTCTTCGAGATTGTTCTGCGGCATATAGCTGAGCAGCCGACGTATCATGGAGAGGCCTTCCTCTTCGGTAGCGGCGGTGAGGTGGGTTACGCCCGACTTGGTGGAGTGGACGCTGGCGCCGCCGAGGTCTTCCTGCGAGACGTCTTCGCCGGTAACGGTCTTCACGACCTTGGGGCCGGTGAGGAACATGTACGAAGTGCCTTCGGTCATCAGGGTGAAGTCGGTCAGAGCGGGTGAATAGACTGCTCCTCCGGCGCATGGCCCGAAGATGCCCGATATCTGCGGAATGACTCCCGAAGCCATGATGTTGCGCTGGAATATCTCGGCATAGCCTGCCAGGGCGTTGATGCCTTCCTGAATGCGTGCGCCGCCGGAATCGTTGATGCCGATGCAGGGCGATCCCATCTTCATGGCCATATCCATGACCTTGCAGATTTTGAGCGACATTGTCTCCGAGAGCGAGCCGCCAAAGACGGTGAAGTCCTGCGCAAAGACATAGACCAGACGGCCGTCGATAGTGCCGCTGCCGGTTACCACGCCGTCGCCGAGAATCTTTTTCCTGTCCTGTCCGAAGTTTGTGCAGCGATGCTCAACGAACATGTCCATTTCCTCAAAACTGCCTTCATCAAGCAGCATCGAGATACGCTCGCGGGCGGTATATTTACCTCTCTGATGCTGTTTTTCAATAGCCTGTTCGCCTCCTCCGAGACGCGCTTTTTCACGCAGGGTGATTAGTTCTTTTACTTTTTCAAGTTGATTTGCCATTATATTTAATTTTAATGATTAGTTAATCCATACAGAGTTCGGTGAGTACGCCGTGCGTCGATTTGGGGTGCAGAAAGGCGATGCTCAGCCCTTCGGCGCCACCGCGCGGTGACTTGTCGATGAGTTGTACTCCCTTGCTCTCGACTTCCGCGAGGGCGTTTTGTACGTCGGGAACGGCAAAGGCGATATGGTGAATGCCCTCGCCGCGTTTCTCGATGAAGCGGGCAATAGTGCTGTCCTCGCTTGTAGGCTCCAGCAGTTCAATCTTAGTCTGCCCGATGCGGAAGAAAGCGGTCTTAACCTTCTGGTCGGCCACTACTTCGATGTTGTAACACTTGACGCCAAGTACTTCTTCATAGTACGGCAGTTGGTCTTCGATGCTCTTAACGGCAATGCCGAGATGCTCAATGTGAGAAATTTCCATGTTGTTTAATGAATTGAAATTTTAAAATATTTGTAATTAGCGGGCGCAAAGGTACAAAAAAATAATT
>JAITPL010000203.1 GCA_031289445.1 Tannerella sp. | reverse complement strand
ATTGCTTTAAAGTAGAAGCCTTTATAATCGTTGACTAAATAGCTTTGAAATTAGTTGAACGGCTTATATGGGGATAGGCGATTTTGTTGAATTGTCGTTAGAACGGATTGTGATGACATGCGATTTCGCTGAAAAGCCAGTATGGTTTTCATATCAATAGAAAGATATTGTTCTCGTTGAGGATACATAATTAATATGTCACATCCTCCATCGGGGATAGACCGCATTAATTCTGCATCCATCTCATTGATCGGTGCGCAGCAATACATATCACCCAATCTACCCATATCATCGTTGCAACAAAGTCATTCTCAATTCATAATTCACCATTCATAATTCACCATTCTCAATTGTCAATTCTCAATTCTCAATTAAATTTCGCTACTTTTGCAGTCTAAAATTAAGGATAATATGCGCAAATTACACATTTGGGAGCACAGTGGATGGCCGTATCTTACCTGGAACAACAAGGAACTCTCGGCTTTGCTGGGAGAGGTAAGGAACAAACAGGGGCTGTTTGCGGGCAAGATAAGTCTGATTGGCGACAACCTCAAGATTAAGACCTTGCTCGATATTGCCGTGGCCGACGTCATGGCTTCGGCACGACTTGAAGGGGTGGTGCTCGACGAGGAGATGGTCATGATAACTTCCGGCCGCTATCTCACTAAAAAGAAATATGCTCCGAACCTGACCGGAGACGCCTCTACCGGAGCGGCCAATATCTATGCCGACAGTCTCTATAACTGCAACGAGCCTGTTACCGCAAAACAGCTTTTTCTCTGGAAATATGCCCTCGAAGGCAAAACCGACCTCGACCGCTCCGTTATGGACTGGATACCGCAGGAGAGCCTCTTTGCCGTAGCCTCGCCCAAGCCGCCCGAACGCAAGATGGAGTATTTCAAGTTGCCGGTACCGCTTGATACGGTCAAGGAAATGAGCGCTTTCATAGATTATGTCAATACGGTTCATCCTACCGATCCGGTAATCAAAGCCGGCGTTGTCTATCTGCGTTTCCTGCTTATCCGCCCTTTCGATTGCGATAACGGACGTATTGCACGCAATCTCGCCAATATCTTCCTTTCGAAGGCCGATAACATGTCGGAACGCCTGTACAGCCTTGCCGCGCAAATCGAAAGCGAGCGCCGTCAATACTATAATATACTGAACGAGATGCTGACTGCCAACCTCGATATAACGGAGTGGCTGCGATGGTTTCTCTACTGCGTTGACAAGGCGCTCGACAAGGCCGAAAACGCCCTGATACACGTCATCAACAAATCGAAGTTCTTCGACCGTTGCCGACTTGTCAGCCTCAACGAGCGACAGCTGCGAATAATCAATATCCTGTGGGACAGCCCAGAAAGCAGCATCTCGTCGTCAACGTATGCCTCGCTCAGCAAGTGCTCGCCCGACACCGCCCTGCGCGACATTCAGGATTTAATTAACAAAAACATCCTCCACAAAGACAATGCCGGCGGGCGAAGTACCTCTTATCAGTTAAAATGACTATCTTTGCAGGCCAAAATCATTAAAACGTGAACAATCAAAACGAGTTATTGAACGCTATAGATACGCCGCAGGACCTGCGAGCTTTGAAGCCCGAAGACCTGCGAGAAGTATGTTCGGAATTGAGGCAGTTTATCATCGACGAACTGTCGCGGACGCCGGGTCATCTGGGCGCAAGTCTCGGAACGGTCGAACTGACCGTCGCCCTGCACTACGTCTTCAACACGCCCTACGACCGCATTGTGTGGGACGTGGGGCATCAGGCTTATGGCCACAAGATACTGACCGGACGCAGGGACATGTTCGGCGGACTGCGCAAGATGGGCGGCATCAGCGGCTTTCCCAATCCGGCGGAGAGCGAGTACGACGCTTTTATCGCCGGACATGCCTCCAACTCCATCTCGGCTGCTCTGGGTATAGCGACGGCGTCGGAACTGAAGCACGAGAAAAACCGCCATGTAGTAGCCGTTATCGGCGACGGCGCGATGACCGGCGGACTTGCCTACGAGGGTCTCAACAACGCTTCCGTTAATCCTAACAACCTGCTTATCATCCTTAACGACAATGATATGGCCATCGACCATAATGTGGGCGGTATAAGCCGTTATCTGGTCGATATAACAACGAGCCAGACCTACAACAAGGTGCGCTACGAGATGTACCGGATGATGCGGCGAGTGAATCTTATCTCGGAAGACCGTAGAGAGAATATTCTGCGTTTCAACAACAGTCTGAAGGCCTTGATTTCAAAGCAACACAACCTTTTCGAGGGATTCAGTATTAGATATTTCGGCCCTACCGACGGACACGACGTGTTGAATCTTGTGCAGAAACTGAATGATATTAAGGATATGAAGGGGCCTAAGCTGCTGCATATAAAGACGCAGAAAGGACACGGTTACAGTCCGGCGGAGAAGTCGGCTACCGAATGGCACGCGCCGGGGCGTTTCGACATAGAGACCGGTCAGCGTGTGGCAGAGACTCGGCAGACTACCTCTCTGTGCTTCAACGACGTCTTTGGGGATACGCTGGTAGAACTTGCGGAGAAGGACGAACGGATAACAGGTATAACGCCTGCGA
Source organism: Tannerella sp. (assembly GCA_031289445.1). Lineage (GTDB taxonomy): Bacteria > Bacteroidota > Bacteroidia > Bacteroidales > Tannerellaceae > Tannerella. Next base: position 6,272 of record JAITPL010000203.1, on the reverse strand, counting down.
TGCCGACCGGCTGCTCGATGTACAAGATGATGAAGCGTTTTCCGGAGCGGGTGTTCGACGTCGGTATAGCCGAAGGTCATGCGGTTACTTTCTCTGCCGGATTAGCCATGGAGGGAGTGCTGCCGTTCTGCAATATCTATTCAACGTTTATGCAGAGGGCTTATGACGAGGTGATACACGATGCGGCCTTGCAGAAACTGCATCTGGTATTGTGCCTCGACCGCGCCGGACTTGTGGGCGAAGACGGCCCTACTCATCATGGCGTTTTCGACCTTGCCTATATGCGCCCCATACCCGGACTGACTATCGCTGTGCCTTCCAACGAAGAGGACTTGCGCAATATGATGTTTACTGCCTCGCGGGATGACGCCGGAGTATTTGTTATCCGTTATCCCAGGGGTCGCTGCGAGCCGATGGAGGATAAAACGGCTCCGATGCGGGTTTTGCCGGCGGGCAAGGGAAGGAAGTTGCGCGAAGGTCGGGATGTGGCGGTCTTGTCGGTCGGCCCTCTACGGTATGAGGTAGCGAAGGCTATTGACATGCTGCCGGCTGAGGATGCGCCCTCGGTGGCTCACTACGACATGCTTTTCGTCAAACCGCTTGACGAGGAGATACTGCATGAGGTCGGACGGCGGTTTAAGCGTATCATAACCGTAGAGGATGGCGTCCGCACAGGCGGCTTCGGCAGTGCGATATGCGAGTTTATGACCGAACAGGGCTACTCGCCGCGGATAGAGCGGATAGGCGTGCCGGACAGATTCATTGAACATGGCTCTGTCGGCGAACTGCACGCACTCTGCGGAATGAATGCGGAAAAGATAACTGAAATAATTATGAATTGTGAATTATGAATTATGAATGACAATTGATAATTGACAATTGATAATTGACAATTGACAATTGAGAGTGAGGACTTTGAGGACTTTGAGGAAACAGGTAACGGCATTAATCACTAATCACTATTCACTATTCACTATTCACTAATCATTATTCACTATTCACTAATCACTAATCATTATTCACTAATCACTAATCACTAATCACTATTCACTATTCACTGAATTTCTTTTTTATGAAAATATTAATTGCAGGAGCGGGGGAAGTAGGGACGCATTTAGCCAAGATGCTCTCGAAAGAGAAACATGACATCATTTTGATGGACCCCGAAGAAGACAAGTTGGCTTTCGCCCGTTCGGGCATGGAGATAATGCCTTTCACCGGCAATCCGACCTCTCTAAAGGACCTTGAGAGCGCCGGTATAGACCGTATGGACCTCTTCATCAGCGTTACGACCGAAGAAGCCACCAACATTACCGCTTGCATGTTGGCCTCGAAGATGGGCGCCGAGAAGACTTTCGCCCGCATCAACAACTACGAGTATCTGTTGCCCAAGAACAAGGAGTTTTTCAACAGTCTGGGCGTCAATTCCATGATATATCCGGAGATGTTGGCGGCCAAGGAGATAGTAGCGGCCATCAAGCGTACATGGACGAGGCAGTATTGGGACTTGCTCGGCGGGGCACTGATTCTGGCGGGCGTCAAGGTGCGCGAGAAAGCGCCGATAGTCAACAAGTACCTGACCGAGTTAGTCCGCACGGACGGCAAACTCTATCATATCGTCGCCATCAAACGCGATAACGACACCATCATACCCGGCGGAAACGACTGTATCCTGTCGGGCGACATCGTTTTCTTCACCGCCATGAAACACAACATCGACGAGATACGGCGCTTGACAGGCAAGGACGACTCCGAGGTAAAGAAAATCATCATCATGGGAGGCAGCCGCATTGCCGTCCGCGCCTCGCAATATCTGCCCGACAACATCCATATCACCATCATCGAGCCTCTAAAGGAAAAAGCTGTCCGCCTCTCGGAGACCGTGCCCTCAAACGTGCTTATCATCAACGGCGACGGACGCGATACCGATCTGCTCGTGCAGGAGGGAATACGCGACTCGCAGGCTTTCATCACCCTGACCGACAACGAAAGCACTAACATACTTGCCTGCCTTGCCGCCAAGCGCTTCGGGGTGAAGAAGACGGTCGCTCAGGTTGAGAACATCGACTACATACCTATGGCCGAGAAGCTCGACATAGGCACAATCATCAACAAGAAGATGATTGCAGCAAGCCATATCTATCAGTTCCTGCTTGACGCCGACGTGTCGAACGTCAAGTGCATGACCTTCGCAAGCGCCGATGTAGCCGAGCTGGTCGCGCCCGAAGGCTCGCGCATCACCAAAAAGAAAGTGCGCGAACTGCGTCTGCCCAAGGACATGACGCTCGGCGGGCTTATCCGCAACGGCGAGCCGATGATGGTTGACGGCGAAACGCAGGTCGAGGCGCACGACCGCGTAGTAGTGTTCTGCCTCGACACGGCAATGCGCAAACTCGAAGACTTCTTTAACTGACCCCTCATGCATATAAACGGCTTATACATACTGAAAACGCTTGGGCTTATACTGCTCTTTGAAACGGTGTTCATGCTGATGGCTACCGGCGTCGCTTTCATTTACGGCGGCGAGGACGAGGCGCATTTGCTCACGTCGTCGGTAATAATGTGTGTTTCGGGACTGTTTCTGGTACTCCTCGGACGCCGGGCCGACGAGAGCAAGGCCGGTATCCGCGAAGGCATCCTGACCGTTACGCTTATCTGGCTTACGCTGTCGTTCTTCGGCACTTTGCCTTTCCTTATCGGAGGATATCTGGATAACCTTACGGATGCTTTTCTGGAGACCATGTCGGGATTCACCACTACCGGCGCGACGGCTTTCAAGGACGTCGAGAGGCTTCCCCACGGCATACTTTTCTGGCGCAGTCTGATGCAGTGGCAGGGCGGCATAGGCATGATTGTCTTTACGGTGGCTTTGTTGCCGATGTTCGGGGGCAACGCCTCGCAACTTGTCGAAGCGGAGACTACAGGCTTTGCCTTCGACCGCTTCCGGCCTCGCGTGACGCAGGTTGCCAAACGCATTTCGAGCATCTACCTCATGCTGACCCTTATCTTTACTTTCCTGCTGTGGATAGGGCCTATGGACTTGTTCGACGCCATAAACCACGCCATGACAGGCATCTCCACCGGAGGTTACTCTACTAAAAACGCCAGCATTGCTTACTGGGACTCGGCTTACACGGAGTATGTGATGATTGTTTGCATGATAATGGCTTCAATGAAACTGACGCTGTTCTTCTTTGCCCTGCAGGGTGATTTTCGCCGTCTCACGAACGACGAGGAGACGCGCTGGTTTTTTGTTTACTATCTTATATTTATAGTGATAACCGTCGCCTGGCTATTGATAGGGGGCTTCGAGACAGGTATTGAACACAGTATCCGCAAGGGTGCGTTTCAAGTCATTTCGCTGGCCACAACAAGCGGTTTCCTTGCGTCCGATTTTATATCGTGGGGTCAGTTCTACTGGCTTATAGCCCTGTTTTTGATGGTGGTCTGCGGCTGTTGCGGCTCTACAAGCGGCGGTCTGAAGATGGGTCGCGCCATGATTCTGATGAAGAACATGCTGAACGAGTTTCGCAAACAGACGCATCCCGCCGCTATCCTGCCGGTGCGCTTCAACGGTCGGGCTGTCTCCAAGGATATTGTTCACAACGTGCATGTCTTCCTCATGGTTTACATAATGCTTATAGGTTTCAGCTGGCTGTTTCTGTTAGTAAACGGTCTGTCGTTTGAGGAGTCGATAGGCACGGCAATCTCCGCAATAAGCAACGTAGGCCTCTCGCTCGGCTCGCTCTCGGAGGGTAACATGAGCAGCATATCGGACGTCTCCAAGTGGTATGTATGCTTTATCATGCTCGTAGGACGGCTTGAGATATTCACGGTGCTGACCGTACTGCTGCCGGGATTCTGGAAAAGATAAGGGATAGTGAACAGTGATTAGTGAACAGTGAATAACGAAGAGTGAACAGTGAATAACGAAGAGTGAACAGTGAATAACGAACAGTGATTAGTGAACAGTGAATAAAAACCTATAACCATACATGTCAGTGAACCGAATCGCCTCTTGTCCGCCCGGACATGCATTCCAATGAGATACAAACATCTCTTGTCCGCCTGGACATGCATTCCAGTGAGATACAAACATCTCTTGTCCGCCCGGACATGCATTCCAATAGAGATACAAACATCTCTTGTCCGCCTGGACATGCATTCCAATAGAGAAGGATTTAGCATGTATTTTTTTTTGTCCGCCCGGACATGCATATTCACAGGGGAAAAATATTTTTTTTTTGAAGAAATTTTGTCATTCCGCAAATAAACATTATCTTTGTGGCCTTATAAGTCGTATAAATTAATGAAAAAGGAAGATTTCAAACAAACCGGCAGGAGCACAACAGCCTCCATTCTCCGAAGAGCAGGCGGTCAAAGGACGCAAGCTTGCCGGAGTTTCAGGCATGCAGCGAACAGAGCAACAATAGCACCTGCAAACTCTAAAACCCGGGGTGTACACAGTATCACCGCATCTCCGGACTCGAAAAACCCGGGTGTACACAGTATCACCGCATTTCCGGACTCGAAAAACCCGGGTGTACACAGTATCACCGCATTTTCGGACTCGAAAAATCCGGGTGTACACAGTATCACTGCATCTCCGGACTCGAAAAATCCGGGTGTACTTAGTATCACCTCATCTCAGTATTCAAAAAACCCGGGTGTACTTAGTATCACCTCATCTCAGTATTCAAAAATCACGGGTATAACCGGTATCACTGCATCTCCGTATTCAAAAACCGTGACGGTCACAGGTATATTCTTGCCTCGGTACTCAAAAAACCCGTTAATCGAGTTTAAGAACGCGCAAACTGTTAAGTTTCATGGCATTTTCACGGTTCATCCATCCTCAACAAACAGTTCACAATCAAATACACATAATAATCAATTAAATATCAGACAAAATGGACATACTCCACGTTAAATCAGTTAAGACATATAGAATGCGCAACGCGGCGCACTACCAGTTTATGGACGTTTTCGGCAATTTATTTGTTGTCTATAAAGATGTAGCCCTGCTTGTACCGACCGAGCTTACAGAGTTCAACAGACTGCTCGCAATCGAAAGGACAGCATATAACTTCGACCGCAAAAGCCCGCTTACAATCCGGATTAACGAGTTGGACGAACAGACCGGAAACGACCTTCACGGTCTTACCGACGCCGTCAAATCCGCACTTCACAGCCACGATCCGCAGGTAGCCGAGTCCGCACGGATGCTTTACGAACGCATTCAGCAGCTCGGTATTATCTACTCCATGCCCCTCGAAGAACAGACGGCAACGGTAACCAAACTGACCGACGAATTTACCGGCCGCCTTGCCGTGGATGTAACCAAAGTAGGCGTCAACTCTTGGGTAACATATATCCTGAACGACAACCTCGCCATTACCGGCCTTATGCAGCAACGCAGTGCAGAAGTAAGCAATCGCCCGCAAGGACGGCTCAGAAACGGCATACGCCACGAAATCGAAGCCGTTTACAAAAGAATAACCGGCATACTGGATGCCAACATAGTTACCGGCGGCGAAGCCCTGTGCGGAGCACTTGTGCGTCAACTCAACGTCGAGATAGCCTACTTCAACGAACACGACACTCCTCACCGTACCCGCAAAAACATAGCCGACACGGTAGCAGTACCTGTTCCGGTACAGACATATACAGGCGAGCCGGTCATCGTTATCCCCGAACTTCACTGCGTGGAGGAAGGACAGGAAACCAAAAAACTCGTCTTCGCGACCGATTTCACCGTGACCTACAAGGACAACATCAACCTTGGCGACGCAGAAATAACAGTCCGCGGCAAAGGCACATACAAGGGCACAAAAATCATAACATTCAACATCGCACGCATGCTGTAAACAACCGTAAAGTCCTTTTCGTGTAACATGGAAAGTACGGTTAGTAATTTTCTTCTTCCGTACAGGCATGTTTTCCCGAATGCGGAAATTGATGCCGCTCAAATAGGCAAAGAAAAGCCCGGCATCTTTCAGAAGGCGCATAAAAAATATTTTTGTGAAAATTTGACGCAGTAATCATTATATTTACTATATTTGCGCCCTGATAACACATAAAATTCCAATACAAATGAAACGAATTCTGTTTTTTCTTATCTCTCTTGCTACCGTATTCGGTTGTACAGAAGCGCAAAAGGCGAATGAAGCGCCTTTTAAGATGATTACGCCGGTGGACTTTTCGCACGTGAAAATCACCGATAACTTTTGGGCGCCACGCCTGAAAAGCCATGCCGCTACCACTTTGGCAGT
>JAITPL010000030.1 GCA_031289445.1 Tannerella sp. | reverse complement strand
ATTCTTGGCTCCCAAAATAGCATTCTCAATGTCATGCAACTTTTTTGCAATTATTTTTCCTGCCATACAAATTTGTTTTTAAGTAAATACTATTTATTATCAATCATTTCCGCTCATTTGGCCTACATCCTGACTTTTCAGGCTTACATCGTCATTTTTCAGACTTACATCCTGACTTTCTCGGCCTACATCCTGACTTTTCTGGCTTACATCGTCATTTTTCAGACTTACATCCTGACTTTTTGGCTTCCATCGTCGTCTTTTCAACTTCCATTGTTACTTTCTCGGCCTACATCCTGACTTTTCAGGCTTACATCGTCGCTTTCTCGGCCTATATCCTGACTTTTCAGGCTTCCATCGTCATCTTTTCTTGATGTCGCCATATCCATCGTCATCGTCATTTCTCTGCATTATTATTCCGCAAAGATAATACTTTTTTTTTAACTGCTTATCCCTTCGGTCAAGTAAACAAGTATTTATTTGTCCTGAAAATACAGGGGAAACTTCGCCGAACGGAGCGAACAAGGTGTGGGTGATACCGTGTTCTATTTCTGTGAATCTCCGATGTGGAAAGGAGGAATCAGGAATTGGCTTTGCACAAACCAATGACGCAAGCACAATCCTATTGATATGGAATCGGGCGTAGGGGCGTATTGCATACGCCCACGATTGCGGTCTTCCACGATTGCGGTTGCCCATGATTATTGTGGTCTTCCATGATAATGTTTGGGCGTATGCAATACGCCCCTACCAATGCGGCGTCAACGACCTGCGGAAAACTGCGTCATCGGAGCGCTAAAAACTCAAACCCAATTTTGGCTATTTCTGATAAATAATAACTACCTTTGCATCAATTTTTAAAATATTTATACTTATGATTCGAATAAAACTTCTCTTTGTTTGCGCATTGTGCGCCTTAACGCTACAGGCTCAGCAGCCTCAGCAGTTACAGCAGGCCCGGCAGCTGCATCAACAGCCACAACAGCCACAACAGCCTGCGGATACCGTCAAACAGGATGCGTCTGCTAAAACGGACTCCGTTAAAGCGGCCAAACCTGACCCTCCCAAGCCTAATGCTCCCAAACCCTACAAGGAAGTGATTACCGACAAGGCAGTTACTACCAAAGGCATGTTTACGGTGCATTACCTCAACGAACGTTACTTCTTCGAAATCCCGGACTCATTGCTTGGCCGTGATATTCTGGTTGTCAACAGGATAGCAAAAGCGCCCGCAGGTACAGGCGGCTATGGCGGCGACCAGGTAGGCGAGAATGTTGTGCGCTTCGAGAAAGGCAAGGACGACAAGGTCTTCCTTAAAAGGATGATTTACACCGAACGCGGCGACAGCACTATAGACGGAATGTACCGCTCGGTAGCCAATTCCAATATCCCGACTATAGCCGCAGGTTTCGCCGTCAAGGCTTACAGCGACACTCTGGGCGTGAAAACCTCCGTTATCGACGTAACAGACTATGTGCAGGGCGAGAATGAGATTCTGCATTTCAGCGCCTATGCCAAAAAAGGTTACTCTGTCGGCGGCTATCAAGGCGACAAGTCGTACATCGAAGCCATTAAACCGTATCCGATTAACATTGAAATACAGATGGTTAGAACATACGCGCAGAATGCTACCGGGCCTAATGCAACTCCTACCACCATGCCTCTTACGTTCGAGATGAACAGTTCGCTGGTGCTGCTCCCCAAAAAGCCGATGAAGGCACGCTACTACGACCCTCGCGTGGGCTATTTCGCACAGGGATTTCTTAAATTCAATTCCAATGATGTGGATAACAAAGCTTACATAACACGCTGGCGACTTGAGCCTAAACCGCAAGACATGGCCAAATATAAACGCGGTGAACTTGTAGAGCCTCAGCAGCCTATCGTCTTCTATATAGATCCCGCCACTCCCGAAAAGTGGGCCTCATACCTTATAAAGGGAGTAAACGACTGGCAGCCGGCCTTTGAACATGCAGGTTTCAAGAATGCCATTTATGCCGTGCGCGTCTCTCCGAACGATACCGTCTGGAGCATGAACGACGCCCGCCATAATGTGATTGTTTACAAGTCGTCAACCACCCAAAACGCAAGCGGACCGCACGTACATGACCCCAGAAGCGGCGAGATAATGGAGACTCATATCAACTGGTATCACAATATCATGCAGCTTCTCCATAACTGGTATATGATTCAGGCGGGGGCTGTCGATCCAAAGGCGCGTACCATGCAGTTCGACGATGAACTGATGGGCGAACTGATACGGTTTGTTGTAGCGCACGAGGTCGGGCATACGCTCGGTTTGCGCCATAACTGGGGATCAAGTTCTACTGTTCCTGTCGAGAACCTGCGTAAGAAGTCCTGGGTCGAAAAGCACGGCCATACGCCCTCAATCATGGACTATGCACGTTTTAACTATATAGCTCAGCCCGAGGATAACATCGGCAGGGCAGGGCTGTTTCCGCGTATCGGCGACTATGACGACTGGGCTATCGAATGGGGTTATCGCCTGTTGCCTCAGTTTGCTACTCCGGATGATGAAATTGAGTATATCAATCAATGGATTATCAAGAAGTTGAAAGACCCGCGACTGTTCTTTGGCTCTGAATCAGGCCCCGATCCGCGTTCGCAGAACGAAGACCTGGGAGACGATCCTGTTTTGGCAGGCCAGTACGGTATAAAGAACTTGAAACGTATTCTGCCGGAGCTTCCAAAGTGGACGAAAGTACCTAACGAAAGCTATCTGCATCTTCAGAACATGTATATGGTGCTTGTTTCGCAATACCGCCTGTATATGGGTCATGCCACAAAGGTGATAGGCTCAAGGTATATTACGCCAAAGATGGTCGAAGAAAAGGGCGCTATCTATGAAGCTGTTCCTTACGAGAAGCAGAAGGCCGCTCTGAAGTTCCTTAACGATAACCTCTTTGTTACGCCGACATGGTTGATAGACGAGTCAATCGCGCCTTATATAAGCACGAATCCGAGTACGATCGTATCTTCCGAGCAAGTGTCGATATTGTCGCGGCTGCAAAGCTCCGGAACGCTGACCAACCTGATACAGACAAAGAGCTACGACGTGTTAGAGTATTTGGATGACCTGAAACAATATATCTGGACCGAGCTGAAAGACCATCAACCGGTTGAACTCCATCGCCGTAATCTGCAGAAACAGTATGTAACCAATGCGGTGAACTTGTTGAACGCACCGGTAGTCCAAACGCCTTTAGGCAGTCAGGTTAACCCCGACTCCTCGTTCAATGATATTGCAGGGATAATACGCGGACATCTTGTTGAACTTCAAGAGGAGGTCAAGAAGGAAATAGATCTGACAAACGACAAGCTAACCAAATATCACTTGTCGGACATACAGAAAAGGATTGAAAAAGGCTTGGATAATAAGGATAAATAGCACAAAAGCAACTACTATGAAAGGTTTGTTAATCTCTTTAGTTTCAGTTATTTGCATCTGTTCATGCAGCCCGGAAGGAAACATTCCGTATGACCTTCGCTGCGAAAATCTCAGTTCTCCGCTGGGCGTCAATACCGACAAGCCCCGCTTGAGCTGGAAGAACAAATTTGCCGGCAACGGCGACCGGCAAACGGCTTACCATATTCTTGCTGCGAGCAGTCCCGCACTGCTCGCAGCGGGTAAAGCCGACGTCTGGGATTCCGAGCTTACGGCTTCCGAAGAATCGGTGCTGAGGCCGCTCGCAGGTCGTAAACTGTCGTCGGGCGAAGTCGTTTACTGGAAAGTACGTACTTATGACAAGAACGGTAAGGCTTCCTTGTGGAGCGAAACGGCGCATTTCAGTATAGGCCTCCTGACTGCTTCGGACAGGCAGGGCGACTATATCGGTTTTCCGACTGCTGACGGCGACCCGCAAAGCCCGCTGTTAAGGAAGCAGTTCGAGTTGGCCGCAAAGCCCGAAAGAGCTTTTGTGCATGTAAATTCGCTTGGATATCATGAAGTATATCTTAATGGCAAGAAAGTATCCGACGAGCCTCTGGCGCCTGCGATGGCACAGTTCGATAAGCGTTCTCTGTCGCGGACTTACGATGTTTCGCAATTGATTCTGAAAGGGAATAATGACCTCGTCGTGTGGTTGGGTCGCGGATGGTATCAGTTCGGTATGCCGGGCGTTGTTTACGAAGGCCCTCTGTTAAAGGCGCAGATAGATGTATGGAACAATGGCGAGCGCAGTGTGGCAGTTGCAACCGACGGATCGTGGCAGGCATGCGAGAAAGGCGGTTATACGTTGACAAGCAAGAGTTGGCGCTATCACAATTTTGGAGGCGAAAGGGTTGACGCCAATGCCTTGCCCAAAAATTTCAGCGCCGATGAACTGAACAGTCGGCAGTGGGTTAAGGCAGCAACAGTCAGCGTTCCCGAACATACCGTCTCGGCGCAGTCAACAGAGGAAAATTTTATAGCTGAGACATATAATGCAGTCAATGTAAAGCAGTTATCCGACAGTCTGTGGTTAATAGACTTCGGTAAGACGCTGACCGGCTGGGTCGAGATAAAATTCCCCCAACTGCATAAAAATCAAGAAATTACACTTCACTATTCAGACCACCTGAACGATAAGGGCTTGTTTGACGACCGGGAGCAAATAGATTATTATATAGCTTCGGGCGCGAAAAACGAAGTGTTTACAAACAAGTTCAATTACCACAGCTTCAGATACTTGCAGATAGCAGGATTGGAGCATGAGCCGGGGCTTGAATCCATGAAAGCGATGCTTATACGTACCGCCTACAAGGATGCTTCGTCGTTTGCGTGCTCCGATGGCGACCTGAATGCTATCCACGACTTGGTGCAACATACCCTCCACTGCCTCAGTCTAAGTGGCTATCTCGTTGATTGTCATCATATAGAACGGCTTGGATATGGCGGCGACGGACATGCTTCAACTCTTACCGCACAGACCTTGTTCGACCTTGCGCCACTCTACTCCAACTGGTTGCAGGCTTGGGAAGACTGTATTCAACCTGACGGCGGACTGCCTCACACCGCGCCGAATCCCTATCCGGCAGGCGGAGGCCCATATTGGTGTGCTTTTATAGTTACCGCGCCTTGGGGCGTCTATCAAAGCTATGGCGACCTGAGTACGCTCGAACGTTACTATCCGGTAATGAAACACTGGCTGCAATATGTTGATACTTACACCGTTGACGGATTACTAAAAAGCTGGCCCGATACTGATTATCGCGGTTGGTATCTCGGCGACTGGGCAACGCCAAAAGGTATTAACCAGCAAGCGCCCGCTTCAGTCGATTTGGTGGATAACTGCGTCATAAGCGAATGCTACACTATCCTCGAAAAAATAGCTACCCTGCTTGGCAAACGCGATGAGGCTGCTGAATTTGCCTCCCGCAAAACGGCGATTAACTCACTTATACACAGTACTTATTACTTGGCCGACAACTCCACTTACGGCACCGGTACGCAAATAGACCTTGCTTATCCGATGCTTGTAGGCGTTACGCCGGAGAATCTCATTGCCGAAACGACCGAAAGCCTCTTGGATATTACGGCTGAAAAGTACAATGGGCATCTTTCGACAGGCTTGGTAGGCATACCTGTACTAGTAGATTGGGCTGTCAAAAACAACCAGCCCGATTTTGTGTATTCGATGCTGAAAAAGCGCGGCTATCCGGGCTATCTCTACATGCTCGACAATGGGGCAACGGCAACTTGGGAGCACTGGAACGGCGAACGCAGCCATATACATAACTGCTATAACGGTATAGGAGCCTGGTTTTATCAGGCTATTGGCGGTATTCGTCCGGATGAAACGGCTCCCGGCTACCGTCGTTTTGTGATTGACCCGCAAATACCGACTGCTCTCACCTGGGCTAAAACTACAAAGGAAACGCCCTACGGAACGATTGCCGTCAGTTGGGAAAAGACCGACAACGGACTGCTTTTTGACATCACCGTGCCGACAGGAAGCGCCGCAACCATGCCGCTACCCAAAAACGCCAAGTCATATACGCTCAACGGTCAATCATTAGACCTTCCAATTGACGGAGTCATCACCCTAGAAAGCGGCAATCATTTGCTGTCAACTTCTTTTTAGGGGCGGCGGATGCTTTGGAGAACTTGCACACCGCTGTAGGCCGATTAGCGCCGAGTCAGGGCATTGTATGCTTTAGAGGCGGCGTATGCGGTTAGGAATGGGGATAAAGTCCAGCCTGAATTTGCAGCAGGAAGTGTTTTATCTGACGTGGAAGTCGAGCAGGCGGCGGTTGCCGATGTAAGCTTGCAGGTGGTTGCCGATTGCAACCGGTCCGACCCCTGAAGGAGTGCCGGTATAGATAAGGTCGCCCATCTTCAAGGAGAAGAAGCGGCTTACGTAGGCTATGATTTTATCGACCGAAAAAAGCATATCGCGGGTATTGCCGTGCTGTACCGTAACGCCGTCGATATCAAGGTGAAAATCAATGTTTTGTATCTCGCTGCCGACTTCTGTCAGAGGTATAAAATCGCCGATGACCGCCGAGCCGTCAAAGGCCTTACTCAACTCCCATGGATGACCTTGAGAGCGTAGCCGCCGTTGCAAGTCGCGAGCAGTAAAGTCGATGCCTGCGGTTATCTCGTCATAGTAGCGGTAAGCAAATTGCTCGGCGATATTCTTGCCTAAGCGGTTGATTTTCACCACAATCTCTACTTCGTGATGAATCTCGGATTTGAATTTGGAGGGTGGAGATGAAGACAGGGACGGAGGAGACAGATGAGATGGAGACAGGGACGGATGAGACGAAGACAGGGACGGAGGAGACGGAGCGTGCTCCGTCTCTACATTGGCGAAATTGGCGAAATCAGGGGAATCAGTGAAATCAGCGAAATCGGTACAACTTGCGAAATCAGGGATAAAAAACGGCTTGCCGTCCTTCAGTAAGGCCGAATCACCCTTCATGAAAATCACCGGCTCCTTTGGCAGCAAGGGATTATTCATCTCCCTGTTGTGGTCGGTGTAGTTCATTCCGACGGCAATGATTTTCATACGGTTACCCCGGCTGTTTCCAAATGATTTTTCAACGGATTGGAGTACATCTCAAGTAGCTTGGTACGCAGGAATGCCTCGTCCTTGTCAGGCAGGTCTATCTTGTCGATTTGTTTTTGCAGATAGGCTTCGAATTGTACCTTGTCGCGCAGGTCGTAGTTGGTACGGAAACCTACACTGTTGTTTAGCAGGTCGTAAGCCACATAATTACAGGCATAAAAGCGATAGTGCTTATATATCTCTCTGTCAATGATTTTGGCTATGGCGTTAACGAGAGCGTTCTTGTCCAAGTCCTTGCGGTCGATAAGCGTAATGAGGCGGTCGTTGATTAGCGAGCCGATAGTGAAATGCACCCTGCCCTTGTCATTCAGAAGCCCTGTTTCCATATTGAAGAGGTCGTCGCGTTTGCTCTTGACAAAGTCGGGGTTGTCGCGTTTCTGCTGAAACTCCTTGGCTTTCAGGTAGTCGCAGGGGTCGTACTCGTAGGAAATAGCTACCGGAACGATGTTGAGACTCATCAGATTGCGCACTATGTCGTGATGTTCGCCTGCAAGGTTAAGCATTTTAAGAACGGCGATTTGAGTTTGGTCGTTCGAGTCCTTGGTGCGACCTTCGCGTTGCGCTATCCAGAGAGATTCATGTAAATCGTTGATAACGTAATGGATATAAGCCGACAGCTGGACGCTCGACTTGAGCAGTTGCCGCGCCGAGAGGTCGCGCTTGACGATAAAGCAGTTGTTGAGCCGCACAAGCGTATCAATCCACGGCTGTATCAACAGATTGTCGCCTATGGCCACCTTCGTCATGCCATGCCCTATATCCGCCAGCAGCACGTTCAGAAAAGCAGCATCCAGCACTATATCCCGATGGTTCGAGATGAATGTGCAGGAAGTGTTTTCGGGCAGGCGGCTTCGTCCCGAGATAGTCAGCGAGAAGGTCGTGTTCTTCGCTATCTGCATTACATACTTATAAGCAAGTATCGTCTTGAACTGCTTAACTGTCGTGCACTCACGCAATGCTGCTACGAACTCGTCCCAGTTAAGGTCAGGCTCGATATAACGCATGGCTCCCCGCAATCGTTCGGATGCCACAAGGCGTTCTATTGCGTCATGGACTTCGTCGTCGTTGTACGGACGAATGTCATCAAAGTTGTATTTCGAATAATCTGCGCTCATTGTATTCTATGTATGTTGAGAAACAAAAAGTTTGTTATTTTCGGCAGCAAAGGTAATAAAAAAAAATTATTTCTGCATCTTAGTCGGTTTTATTTTCATAAATCGTGCAAAGTTGCAAAATAATTGCTATCTTTGCGGTGTTTAAACCAGACGTATATGAACAGATTCTTTTGTATTACAGTATTATCGATTACGCTCTCTTCTTGGTCTGCATCGGCACAGACCGAATGGGGCAAGCCTGAAATAATCGGCGAAGGCTTTGCGTTTACCGAAGGTCCGGCAGTGGACAAGGTCGGCAACGTCTATTTCACCGACCAGCCCAACGACCGCATCTGGAAGTGGTCGGCGGCGGATAACAAACTGACGCTCTTTAGCGAGAAGACCGGTCGCGCTAACGGCCTGTACTTCGATAACGGGGGCGCGTTGCTTGCATGTTCGGATTTGGACAACGAGATTTGGAAGTTCGACATGCAAGGCAATCATGTCGTTGTTTTCAAAGATTATGAGGGTAAAAAACTCAACGGCCCTAATGACCTCTGGGTCAGTCCGATCACCGGCGGCATCTATTTCACCGATCCGCTATACAAGCGCGACTATTGGACGCGCTCGCCGGAGATGCAGCCGGACGGCCAGCATGTTTACTATCTCTCGCCCGACTACAAGCGGGTAGTACGTGTTGAGGCCGAGCTGATGCAGCCTAACGGTATAGTCGGTACGGCTGACGGCAAACATCTGTATGTGGCCGATATACGTGCCGGTAAGACTTATGTATATGATATTCAAGATGATGCGTCGTTAGCTAACAAACGCTTGTTCTGCTCGATGGGTTCCGACGGAATGACTATCGACGACGAGGGCAATATCTATCTGACAGGCAAAGGGGTAACTGTCTTCAATCCCAAAGGCGAGCAGATAGCTCACATACCGGTCGAAGCCGGATGGACGGCTAACGTATGCTTCGGCGGTAAAGACCGCAAGACGCTGTTTATCACCGCCTCGGAGAAAGCATATAAAGCGTATAAAGTTAGAAAGTAGAAGTTAGAAGTTAGAAATCAGAAGTTAGAAAGTAGAAATTCAAAAAAAGTGATTATATGGAAAAGATGAACAGACGTAAATTTATCAAGGCCGGCGCTTTAGGGCTGGCAGGTATTTCGGTTTTGCAATCGGGCATGGCAGGCGTGCATTTCGCGCTGCCATACGAAGGCACAGTTGATAAGGTCGCGCTTGGCAATAGCGGCCTTACAGCCTCGCGTATAGCGATGGGATCCGGCTCTAAGGGCGGTAATAAATCGTCAAACCAGACGCGGATAGGAATGGACAATTTCAAACGCCTCGCCCTGCACGCTTACGAGCGTGGGATACGTTTCTACGACACAGCCGATAGCTACGGCTCTATTCCTTATGTGGGCGAATCTATCAAGACGCTGCCGCGTAAGGAACTGACGCTGCTAACCAAGATGTGGACGCATGACGACGGCTCCAACAATGTCGAATCGGTGGAGGACAATATCACCCGCTATCTGAAAGAATTTGGTACGGATTATATAGATATTCTGCTGATGCACTGCATGATGAGCGGCGACTGGGCTACGAAGCGGACACATTACATGGAAGGCTTTGCTAAAGCCAAGAAGGCAGGTAAGGTCAGGGCGGTAGGCGTGTCGTGCCACGATATTGGCGCCCTTCGCGAGGCGGCGGTCAATCCATGGGTTGACGTTATCATGGCACGCATCAACCCTTTTCAGACGTTGATGGACGGAACGCCTGACGAGATAAAGGAGATACTCGGTCGCGCCAAAGCCAACGGCAAGGGCGTGATAGGGATGAAAATCTTTGGCGAAGGCAAGAATGTCAGCGACGAGGAGCGCGAACAGTCTATACGTTTCGCACTCACCGAAGCAAACATCCATTGCATGACGCTCGGCCTCGAATCAGTGGAACAAATGGACGACGCCATAGAGAGAGTAATGAGAAAATAAACGGTTTGGCGTCGCTTCTAAACTGCTTTCATGAGATTGACCGCGTCGAACTTCGTTTCGAGGAATTGCCTTGAAGGCGAACTTCGTTTCGCAGAATTACCTTAGAGACGGCTTCGTTTCGTGTGATTGTCTTGGAGGCGACTTCATTTCGCGGATAAAATTGAGATTTGTGATTTTTTAGAAAATACTAATATAAATATGAAAACGAGATTTGTGATTTTTATGGCCGTTGCAATGACGGCATTATGGGGATGCAAGGAAAAAGTGTCCTACGAGTTTACTTTCCGTAACCCGGAACTGAGTATTGACGAGCGTATCGACGACTTGCTCGGACGCTTGACCATAGAAGAAAAAGTGGGGCAGATGATGAATTCAACGCCCGCTATCGAGCGTCTGGGCATCCCGATCTACGACTGGTGGAACGAAGCGCTGCACGGTGTAGCGCGTGCCGGCAAGGCTACCGTCTTTCCGCAATCCATCGGCATGGCGGCTACCTTTGACGAGGAACTGATACTGCGTACTTTCACAATCGTCAGCGACGAGGCGAGAGCCAAATATCACCGGTATCAGAAAGACAATGAGTACGACCGCTATAAGGGTTTGACTTTCTGGACGCCTAATATCAATATCTTCCGCGACCCGCGCTGGGGACGCGGTATGGAGACTTATGGCGAAGACCCTTATCTGACTTCGCGGCTCGGTCTGGCTGTCGTACGCGGACTGCAGGGCGACGACCCCTTATATCTCAAGACACATGCCTGCGCCAAGCATTACGCCGTGCATAGCGGGCCGGAATGGAATCGCCACTCATATAACGCCTCCGTCTCGCCCCGCGACCTCTGGCTGACATATCTGCCGGCTTTCGAGACTCTCGTCAAGGAAGGCGACGTGCAGGAGGTGATGTGCGCCTACAATCGCTATGAGGGCGAGCCATGCTGTGGCAGCGACCGCCTGCTCGTTGACATACTGCGCAACTCGTGGGGATATGATAATATCGTCGTCTCCGACTGCGGCGCTATTGACGATTTCTGGCGCAAAGGAGCTCACGAGACGCATCCCGACGCTCAAGCGGCATCGGTTGGAGCAGTCCTCTCAGGGACGGATCTGGAGTGCGGCGGCAGCTATAAAGCATTAATCGAAGCAGTCAACAAGGGCGCTATCAAGGAAGAAGAACTTGATGTTTCGCTGCGCCGGCTTTTCAGAGGGCGTTTCCAGCTGGGTATGTTCGACCCCGACGAGATTGTTCCCTATTCCGCTATTCCTTACAGCGTCGTGGAGAGCGAAGAGCATGTAGAATATTCGCTTGAGATGGCACGCAAATGTATGGTGCTGCTCAAAAATGCCAATCAAACGTTGCCATTGAGCAAGGAATTGAAAAAAATAGCCGTCGTCGGACCCAATGCCAATGACTCGACTACGCTATGGGCTAACTATAACGGCTTCCCTACACATACCGTAACCATCCTCGAAGGCATAAGCAACAAACTGCCAAATGCGGAAGTAATTTATGAGCCGGGATGCAACCATACGGATAACCTGATGTTCAACGACCTGATGAATAAAATAACCTCCGGCGGCGAACAGGGTCTGACTGCCGAGTTCTTCAACAATACCGATTTTGAAGGCGCTCCTGTCCACAAAGGCGCAGCTGCCGAGATTCATTATTCGACCGGAGGCGATACCCAGTTTGCACCCAACGTCAATCTGACTAACTTCACAGCCCGCTTCACAGGCGAGTTTGAATCACCTGTTACCGGCGATGTAACCATCAAACTGTCAGGCAACGATGCTTTCCGCATGTTTGTAGGCGACGAGAAAGTTATCGAACTGTGGGACAAGGATAATGGCGGCAACCGTCAATATATTCTCAAAGCCGAGCAAGGCCGCAAATATCCGGTCAAGATTGAATACTTGCAAAAACTCGGCGGCGCCTATCTCAATTTCTCCATCGGATACTACAAGCCGGTAAACCCTGTTGAAACAGCCGCTAAAGCCAAAGACGCCGATGTGATAATATTTGTCGGCGGCTTGTCTCCACGTCTCGAAGGCGAAGAGATGCCGGTGCTTATCGACGGTTTCAGGAAAGGCGACCGCACGGATATAGAATTGCCGAAGGTACAGCGTGACATGCTTAAAGCTCTCAAGGCAACAGGCAAACCGGTCATCTTCGTAGTATGCACCGGCAGCGCCCTCGCCCTTACTTGGGAAGATGAAAATCTGGACGCTATCCTCAACGCATGGTACGGTGGACAGGAAGCCGGTACTGCCGTCGCCGACATACTCTTCGGAGACTGCAACCCTTCGGGCAAACTGCCTGTAACTTTCTATAAATCGGCTTCTCAAATACCAGATTTCGAGGATTACAGTATGCAGGGACGCACTTATCGCTATATGACCGAAAAGCCTCTCTATCCATTCGGATATGGACTTGGCTACAGCGCTTTCAGTTTCGGCGACGCCACTCTTTCGGCTTCCGAGATTGACCGCGAATCGAGTGTTACGCTGAGCGTCGCACTCAGTAACAACGGCTCTATGGACGGCGAAGAGGTAGTGCAGGTATATGTCCGCAATCCCAACGACCCTGCCGGTCCGCTCAAAGCATTGAAAGGTTTCAGTCGTGTCGCGGTCAAGGCCGGAGAGACGGTCAAGGCCGAGATAACACTTGAGCCGCAAGCTTTCTACTCCTTCGACGACCCCACACAGACGCTCGAAGTGCGCCCGGGTAAATATACCCTCCTCTATGGCTCATCTTCTGCCGACAAAGACCTCAAAGCCGTAGAACTGACAATCGATAATTGACAATTGATAATTGATAATTGACAATTTGGGTTATTGCCGATATGCTTGTATTTGTGTGATTAATACCGTTTTGTTATGGACAACAAACTAAGAAAATTGCCGCTCGGCATACAGGACTTTGAAGATTTGCGTCAAAATGGCTATTTATATGTAGATAAGACTGCCTATATATACAGGCTTGTTACAATGGGAAAGCCTTATTTTCTCGGCCGCCCAAGACGCTTCGGCAAGAGCCTCCTGCTCTCGACCCTGCGCGACTATTTTCTCGGAAAGAAGGAACTCTTCGAGGGACTTGCCATAGCTGAACTCGAAAAGGACTGGACAGTATATCCGGTCATCTACATCGACTTCAACAACGAGTCTTATACTTCGATATCGAAGCTCGAAGCCGTGCTTGATGATGTTTTGTCGATATATGAGGATGTTTGGGGACGAAAAGAAAAGAAAACGACCTTTGCACTGCGTTTTAAACATATTATCAGCCGTGCACGCGAAGTATCGCAGCAGAAAGTTGTAGTTTTGATAGACGAGTACGACAAACCTCTGGTCAATACTCTGGAAGACGAGAAATTGAACGACGCTATGCGCGATTTGCTGAAAGGTTTTTACGGCGTCTTGAAAAGCAACGACGCCAATATCCGTTTTGTGATGTTGACAGGCGTAACCAAATTTGCCAAGTTAGGCATCTTCAGCGACCTTAACTTCCTGACCGATATTAGTCTGAATAAGGAATATGCGGCTATATGCGGCATCGCGGAAGAGGAACTCGTGCAAAATTTCGAGCCGGAAATACAGGCGCTTGGCAAGGAAAACGGAATGACTTTCGAAGCTGCTCTTGCAGGAATGAAAAAACGTTATGACGGCTACCATTTTGCCCGCCAAAGCCCTGATATTTATAACCCGTACAGCGTGCTTAACACTCTACTGAATCGCTATTTCGGTTATTACTGGTTTGAGACCGGTACGCCGACTTTTCTTGTAAATCTTATCAAGCGAGGCGACATGGACGTGCGCGAGTTCAGTAACGACGAGGTTGATATTTCCGCCCAGCAGATTATGGATTATAGGGCCGATATGTCAAACCCGATTCCAATCTTCTATCAATCCGGTTACCTGACTATCAAGTCGTATGATACGGATTACGACGAGTTCAAGTTGGGCTATCCTAACGAGGAGGTGAAGTACGGTTTTCTGAACGAGCTGATAACCTATCTTCCCGCCAGCAGGCCTACGACAGAGTTTGATGTACGCAAGTTATGTCGCGACTTGGTGGCGGGTGATATAGAAACCATGCTGCTACGCTTGCAGACTTCATTTGCCGCTATCCCCTTCGACCTCGAAAACAGGACGGAAAAGCATTATCAGACAATATTTTATTTGATATTCACGATGATGGGGCAGTTCATCAAGGTCGAAGAGCATTCTTCGAAAGGCAGCAGCGATGCGGTAGTCGAGACTAAGGATGCCGTTTATATCTTCGAGTTCAAGCTCAGCGAGAACGCTACGGCAGCGCAGGCCTTACTGCAAATCAAAGCGAAGAACTACGCCATGCGTTATCAGATGTCGGGCAAGAGGATAGTCAAGATTGGAGTGCAGTTCGACAACAACCTGCGAACACTCGGAGAATGGATAATTGAGGATTAATGCGGCGCTTGTCCGTTAGGGCAGACATTCTCAGTCTCCATAAAAAATCGGTTTTTAACGCCGCAACATGTCGAAAATTAACCGCGTAAGAAAAATTACCATAAAGATGGTATTGTGGCGGTCGCGACAAAGCTGTACCTTTGCAGTGTCAAATTAGCGAAAAAGTTTGATAGTGAATATAATTGGGTATTAGTTTATAGTGATTGTTTCTGAATGTTTAGGTTATTTTTTTGATTCGCGTTGCGAGACGCCTACGACGCCGACGGTTGTCTTTCCGGGACATAGCCGTTCATGGAAATGAAACCGCCGGCGCGGGAGGTGGCCTTGGCGAGACGGGATTTAATTTTTACATCGTGCAATCACCCGGAATTGATTGCCCTTGCTCTTGCTCTTGAAATATTAATAACAACTCAAATATAGTTTAATTATGAAAAAAAGTTTCTTTATCATCATCGTCGGCCTGGTCGCCTTTTCGTGCGCAAACAACAATTTGTTTATCGACGGAACAGTTG
The DNA here is from genome assembly GCA_031289445.1 of Tannerella sp. GTDB lineage: Bacteria > Bacteroidota > Bacteroidia > Bacteroidales > Tannerellaceae > Tannerella. The sequence continues at coordinate 1,790 of JAITPL010000030.1, read as the reverse complement.
AAGGCCTTGCATCCGGCAAAGTTTATTTGCAAAAGTTTGTAAATAAAAAGTACATCCTGATTGACTCGGCAGTCATCTCGGAAGGCAAGTTCAAGTTCGCAGCCAAAGCGGAATTGCCTGAGATTTACGGATTAACACTTGACACGCTCAAGAGTTCGTATATGCTGTTTCTTGACGAAAATCCGGTCAAGGTTGCGCTTGACACATCGCGATACTCGCGCGATACGAAAGTCGAAGGCTCTGCCTTGCAAGACCTGTTTACGGACTACCAGAAGAATCAAAACGACGTGAAAATCGACGAGTTTATCAAAGCTCATCCGGCGTCGCTGGTTTCGGCATACGTGCTGTACCGCAATTTTGCGTATCGCCTGACGCCCGATGAAATCCGCGCTAACATAGCCTTGCTCGACAGTCGGTTGCTGAACACGCAGTATGTCAAAATACTGGAAAAGCTGGTCGTTACTCTGGAAGCGGTAAGCATAGGCAAACATGCACCGGATTTTACGCTTAATACGCCGGAAGGAAAGCCTGTCAGCTTGTCGGACAAACTCGGCAAGGGTTATGTGTTGGTCGATTTCTGGGCGGCGTGGTGTGGTCCCTGCCGTTACGAAAATCCCAATGTGGTAGCGGCTTACAACAAGTATAAGGAAAAGGGATTCGATATAGTAGGCGTTTCGCTCGACTTTGACAAAGCAGCCTGGGAAAAAGCCATCGAGAAAGATAGCTTGACTTGGACGCATATCTCCGATCTGAAATACTGGGAAAACGAGGCGGCAGCGCTCTATGGCATCCGCGCTATACCGTCCAATGTCTTGATTGACAATGAGGGAGTAATAGTAGCGAAAAATCTTCGAGGCGAGGATCTGGACGCAAAGCTAGAAGAATATCTAAATTAGAAATTTCTTGGAAATGAGCGGCTTATTCCTGGGAATGAGCGGCTTATTTCTGAGAATGAATGACTGATTTCCGGGAATGAGCGACTGATTTCCGGGAATGAGTGACTGATTTTTAGGAATGAGTGGCTTATTTCTTGGAATGAGTGATTGATTTTTGGGAATGAGCGATTGATTCCTAGGAATGAGCGACTGATTCTTGGGAACGAATGGCTGATTTCTTGGAATGAGTGACTTATTTCTTGGAATGAGCGACTGATTTTTGGGAATGAGTGATTGATTTATTGGAATGAGCGACTGATTCTTGGGCACGAATGGCTAATTTCTAGTAATGAGCGACTGATTTCCGGGAATGAGCGACTGATTCTTGGGTACGAATGGCTAATTCCTAGGAACGAGCGGCTGATTTCTTGGAATGAGTGATTGATTTTTAGGAATGAACGGTTTATTCCTGAGAATGAGCGACTGATTTCTGGGAATGAGCGGCTGATTTATGGGAATGAGCGGCTGATTTCTGGGAATGAGCGACTGATTCTTAGGAACGAATGGCTGATTTCTTGGAATGAGCGACTGATTTTCCTTTGCAGCTTTCGACTTGTTGAGATTATCAATAAACAAGCGAAGGCTGAATTTGAGGAACATCGAGGCAAAGGTTTCAAGTACGTCCTATTTCCTATTTTCTACGTCTTACTTTCTAACTTCTACTTTCTACTATCTACCTTCTCATTTTTCTCTCTTAATTCTTGATTTTTAATTCTTAATTCCCTCAATTTCTAACTTCTAACTTCTAATTTTCAAAATGTATGACAGCAAAGAAGATTTTTACTAATATGGCATTCCTGCTACTGGTTGCCGTAATACTTGGATTGTTTGTCGGACAGGCAGCCAACGAACATA
>JAITPL010000220.1 GCA_031289445.1 Tannerella sp. | reverse complement strand
CGCATGGCAAAGACGCAAAGCGGCGAGAAAAACCGGTAAAAAATTATCCGAAAAGCATCTTCATCATCTTTCCATGCCATTCTGCGGAACAGTTCCTCTAAGTCGAAAGTCTCTTTTATGTTCATTTTGCAGTTCCTTTCTTTATTTTTTATCCGCAAGCTCCGTAAAGCGTTCCCAATCGTAGCCGGTAGCGTTGCGGGCATTGTAAGCATTGTAAGCCTTTGTTTTGGCTGTCGCAAGTGGGGTTTGGGCTGTCGTAGCGTTTGTATGGTTTGTCCAAGGTGTGGTTTGGGCTGTCGGAGCAAATGGCGGAGTTTCTACCGATGGCGGCTGTACGACATGCAAAGGCGGGTACACATACGAGTTTGACCTTGCAAAAAATATTTGCAAGGTTGTGCTTGTAAGTATTTCGCGCGCGAGGCCAGGTAGAGTCTCTATAGTAAATAAGGGCAGTCGGCGAATGCCAAAGGAAGTATGACGGCCAAAAAGTGGTCGTTTTGCGAAGTTTGCTATCGGGCTATGTCTTGACTGTTGTGTCATCATCTTGAGATATTCTATTATGTTTTTTTATGTTGTGGGCGCAAAGGTAATACAAATTTTAGTAACTCAACAAATAAAATCAGATTTCAAAAAAATACTTCCCCCTTCTTTTCCCTCCCATTTTCCTCTTCCAATTCCTGAAAAATATTTTATTTGTATAGGCGGAGGCACGCCTCATCTCTACATTATCGCTGATAATGTGCGATTTACAAAAATAGTGTCTAAAAGCCTTATTGTATAAAATACAATATCCCTAACACAATAATATTTCATAAAAATATTGATTATAAGCATATTGCATAACATTCAATAGCTATAATCGACAATGTTACGATGAAAGTAGGTAGATACGTCGATTTATAGCATCTGTTGGAATTTAGAAAAAATACCATAAAGATGGTATTTGCTATATGGCACAAAAGCCGTACCTTTGCAAAAATTTTCTTGTGCTAAAAAGCCGACTGTTGTAATCGCTTCGATGCAGTTACGGCTAACGGACTTATTGTCGGCGCTTACGGTAGGGAAATAATTGAATATTAAAATATTACAAACATGAAAGTACCAATTTTATTACATGTAGTAGTTTTGACGCTGTTTGGATTCACGCTTCAGGCGGGCGCAAACAATCTTGCCGGCGTGAACTTAGAGGCCGAAAACGCTACGCAGCAGAGGCAGGCAGGACGCAAAATCAGCGGCCTCATCCTCGACGAGTTGGGAGAACCTGTTACAGGCGCCGTCATCATCGAAAAAGGCGCTACTAACGGTGTTATCTCTAATGGCGTAGGCGAGTTTGAGTTAACGGTAAGTGAGGGCGCCGTGCTACAGATTTCCTATATAGGTTATCTTACTCAATCGGTCAACGTAGCCTCTCAGAGCTATCTACGCATAATCCTGACCGAAAACACGCAAGCACTTGAGGAAGTGGTAGTTGTGGGCTACGGTCAACAGAAAAAACTGAGCATTACAGGCGCTGTCGGTAGTATCAAAAGCGAGAGCATCAATCGGCTGGCTAACAGCACAACAGCCGCATTACAAGGCGTATCTCCGGGCTTGACCATCCTCGACAAGGGAGGCTCTCCGGGGCGTGCCAATACAACTCTGCGCATACGGGGCATCACTACTATCAACAACAGTGACGCGCTGTTGCTTGTTGATGGCGTCGAGCAGCGTATCTCGGACGTCAATCCCGATGATATAGATAATATCTCCATCCTAAAGGACGCCTCTACGACAGCGATTTACGGCTCGCGGGCAGCTAACGGTGTAGTACTGGTTACAACCAAGCGCGGCAGCGAAGGCGACGTCAAAATCAATCTCAATACTTATTGGGGGTCGCAAGATGTTACAAACAAGACAACTCACATGGAATCGGCAACTTACATGCGTCAGCAAAACTATGCCTTCCAAAACGCAGGACAAAATCCCCGCTATTCCGATACATTCATTCAGGAATGGACCGACAAGCATAACAGCGACCCTATAACCTATCGCCCTGCCAATCAGTGGCAAGACGTGGTTTATAGCAGCGCTTTGCAGCAGAATTACAGTCTGACCGTCAGCGGTGGCAACGATAAAGCCAAAGGGCTGATGGGGCTGCGTTATTACGACCAGGACGGCATCATATCAAACTTCAATTCGGATATTAAGGAAGTGCGCGTAAATACTGATTTTAAGCCGTTTAAGGGGCTAAAACTCTCAGCCGACGCCAACTTCCGAGTCCGTTCATCATTAGCTCCCGTCGGCGCTTATGACTATGACGTCAACGGTGGCGGCATATTCTATTCGATGTATCATGCGACGCAGTTTGTAGTGCCACGCTATGCCGACGGCTCTTACGGACTTGGTAACAAAAACGCCAACCCGCTGGCATTGGCCGAGCAGGCAGGCGATAACAAGCAGACTAATAACCTGTTTATAGGCAATCTGAAAGCCGAGCTGAATATTTTCGATGGACTGAAATTCACCCTGCAGTATGCGCAGAGATATGCCTACAATAAGACTGTAGCCTTCACTAACGCTTATAAGATAGTGGATACTAACTTTCTCGACTGGGGCGCCACCGCTCGCGACGAGGCCTATAATCCTTCGGCGACCCGCCAGCGCACACGCGACATCTCTCGCAACAGTATGGACGATTATCGCGAAGACATTAGCGAATATACGCTCAACACGTTGCTTAACTATGAGAAACGGATAGGTAAACACTCGTTGCAGGCGCTGGCAGGTTTCTCGCAGATTGAAAATAAATGGTCGCACAATCAAGCCTACAGGCAAGATTTCTACAATAACTATCTGCAGTCAATCAACATGGGTTCCGAAAGTTCATGGAAAAGTTACGGATATAATAATGAGTACGCTCTTCGTTCCTATTTTGGTCGATTGAATTACAACTATGACAACCGCTATCTGATAGAAGCCAATTTGCGCTACGACGGCACTTCGCGCTTCACAGGCGACAACCAGTATGGCACTTTCCCTTCGTTCTCGGCAGGCTGGCGAGTATCCAACGAAGCGTTCTGGAGCGACGGTCTGCGCGATTTCATATCAGACCTGAAAATACGCGGCTCATGGGGCAAGACCGGTAACCAGACGGCAGGTCTTTACGCTTTTTACGAATCATACACATCTACAACGTATAACTTTAATAATGAGGTAGTTCAGGGATATATGCAGACATCTTTGGCTAACAAAGATTTACGTTGGGAAGAGAGTACGCAGACGGATATTGGTATCGACGCCGGATTTCTGCGCAATCGCCTGACTGTTACCGCCGATTACTATTATAAACGTACTGACGGCATCCTCGTAAGTCTGCCTATTTCAGGTACTATCGGACTTGATGCGCCGGTACAGAACGCCGCTATTGTCGATAATAGAGGCTTTGAATTAGCGCTCGACTGGCGCGATAACACAGGCGAAGTCTCTTATGGGCTGCATTTCAATATCGCTAACAATAAAAACGAAGTAATCAGTCTCGGAGGAGCCAATCCTACGGTGAGCGGCGGCACGGCGGACGTAATCACTACAGTTCGCGAAGGCTATGCAGTGAACTCGTACTGGGGCTACCAAACAGGCGGATTGCTCACTCAAGCGGATATTGACAATGACTACCCGCGTTATGACAGCCGTATGTCGGCAGGCGATATCAAATATATCGACCGCAACGAAGACAAGAAAATTGATGCTGAAGACATGACCGTTATAGGCGACGAGTTTCCGCGCTTCCCTTATGCTTTGAGCGCTAATGTAGCTTGGCGAGGTTTCGACTTCTCATTTATGTTCCAAGGTGTTATGGATGCTCAAACGCGCGTTTCGGGCGCACTTGCCGAAGGTGGTAATTTTGAGGGCTTTACACTCGATATATTCAAGGATTACTGGACTCCCGACAATCTCGATGCACGTTTTCCGAAACCCCGCAAGAGCGTTGACTATAACGCCATGATGTCGGATTACTGGGTAGTCGAAGCTAATTATATCCGTCTGAAAAACATACAGTTAGGCTATACTGTTCCGCAGAACTTGAGCCGCCTCGCTTTAATCGACAAAGTGCGTATCTATCTTGCAGGTAGCAATATACTGACATTCTCTCCTCTCAAGGAATGGGGGCTTGATCCCGAATTTGTGTCGGGTCGCTTCCTCTATTATCCACAGACTTCGGTCTATACAATAGGTCTTAATTTAACGTTTTAAAAAATGTATTTTATATGCAAAAAATATCTATATATCTGATTTTATCTTCTATCACACTGGCCGGATGCGGCGACGTGCTGGATACCATACCTACCGACCGCCTCTCGTCCGAAGTTTACTGGCAAACGGACAAGGACGCCGAATATGCGTCGAACGCGGTTTATCGCTTCCTCGAAAGTCATAGTACTATTATCGGACGCGACGAAATGAGCGATATTGCTCGCGCTACATTCGAGACATCCGACGAAACAAAGGTAGAAGCGAGCATAGCCGACCCGCAAACCGGCATTTTCCAGAATACGTGGAATGATTTGTACAAAGGCATACGCCATTGCAATGACTATCTCGTCTCGGTAGATAAGATAACGCCAGCCGACAAAGCAGCCGTTGACCGCTATACCGCCGAAGTGCGGACGCTGCGGGCTTATTTTTATGCGCGATTGGTTTCATATTTTGGAGATGTACCGCTTGTCAAAGACCCTATCGGAATCGGCGAAGCGAAGGAATTGACACGCACGCCGGTTTCCGAAATTTATGATTTCATCTATAATGAAATATCGGGCGCAGTCAACGCCTTGCCGGCTACGACCACTGCAAAAGGCCGCGTTACGAAAGGCGCCGCCCTCGCAATCCTTGCACGTACAATGCTTTTTGCTGCCGGAAATGTTACGAATACCGATGCACGCCAGGCAAACTATTTCGAGAAGGCAAAAACGGCTGCCGATGCGGTAATTGCGCTTGGCGTTTATGAGTTGCTTCCTAAATATAAAGACCTCTTTACCTACGCCGACGAGAACAGTAAAGAAGTGATTTTCGATAAACAATTTATCAAAGATGTATATCAAAATTCGGTCATGAATAATTTTGGAGCAGTCTCTTTAGGCAACAACGGTTCGCAGATTTCGCCTGTCAGTCAGTTAGTTGACGCTTATGAAACTGTAAACGGCAAAAAAATATCCGAAGACCCTACTTACAACCCTGCCGATCCGTACAGCAATCGGGACCCTCGCCTGTCATACACTCTTTATGTGCCGGGCGACGAGCTGCCAAACGGTGCGATCTACGATTCACGTCCGGGATGGAGCAGTTCGTCCGACGTGATAGGCGCTTCCTACCAAGTTTCTAAAACCGGATTGCTGCCAAAAAAATACATTAATGCCGAAGATATCGGTCAGAGCAACCGTACCAACTGCGGCATCAATTTTATTATTATCCGATATGCCGAGGTGTTGCTTACAGCCGCCGAAGCACGAATAGAACTGAACGCCGAGCCGGACCTCGCTTTGAAGTATATCAACGAGGTGCGTCAACGCGCTGACGTCAATATGCCTGTTCTTGCGGGATTGACCTCGCAAAGCGCCCTCCGTGAAGCTGTTCGCTATGAACGATTGGCCGAACTAGCCCTCGAAGGCAGCCGCTTCTTTGATATACGTCGCTGGAAAATAGCCGAAAATGTCTGCAATATGGATAAGATTACCGGTATGACTTATTTGGACAAAACAAGCGGTCAACCGGTTACCATAACGACCGACTACAAGAAGAAATTCACGGCACGCGACTATCTCTGGCCTATCCCTTACAACGAACGACAACTCAATAATAATCTCAGCCAAAATACAGGATGGGAATAAACAAAATTATGTATGAAATTATCCATTGACTCAGGCCGAACTTCGTTTCTCCATTTGCTTGGGCCGAACGCTGTTTCTCAATTTTATGTTGTGTCTGTGGCTTCGGCGGCTTGCACTCTTCTGACCGCTTGCACGCAGTCCGACAAAGAACAACAGGCAAAACGCCCCAATATCCTGCTGATTCTGGCCGACGACCTCGGCTATTCGGATATAGGTTGCTATGGAGGTGAAGTTCAAACGCCCAACCTCGACCGTTTGGCGGCTAACGGACTGCGTTTCAGCCGTTTCTATAATGCCGGACGCAGCTGTCCTACACGTGCTTCTCTGCTGACCGGCCTCTATCCGCATCAGGCCGGTATTGGTCGCATGACTTTCGAGCAAAACCTGCCCGGCTATCGAGGCACTATGACGCACAACGGCGTTACAATAGCCGAAGTATTACGCTCGGCAGGCTATCAGACAGGGATGATTGGCAAGTGGCACGTGGCCGAGACGCCTCTGCGCGAAGACCAGCGTCTCTGGCTCGCTCATCAGGTGCGCCACGAAGAATTTGCTCCTAAGGAAAACTATCCGACCCATCGCGGCTTCGAGGATTTCTACGGCACTATTTATGGAGTGGTTGATTACTTCGACCCTTTCAGCCTTGTCAACGGTGAAGAGCCTGTAGATGAGGTTCCGAGCAATTATTACAGTACGATTGCCCTGACCGACAGCGCTATTTCATACATCAACCGCTATTCGCAGTCCGAAAATCCTTTTTTCATGTATCTCTCGTATCACTCGCCTCACTGGCCGCTGCACGCTTTGGAAGAGGATATTAAGAAATATGAAGATGTATATAAAGTCGGTTGGGAGGCAATACGCGACGCGCGTTACGAAAGGATGAAAAAACTCGGTATCTTCAAGGATTACGAAGAGTTCCTGACCGATCGCCGCTCAAAAAGCGAGTGGGAAGCTAATCCGGACAGCGCTTGGGACGCCCGCGCCATGGCTGTCCACGCAGCGATGATTGACCGCATGGACCAGGGTATAGGTCGTGTGATTAGGGCGCTCGAAGAATCAGGCGAGTTGGATAACACGCTGATACTCTTTATGTCGGACAACGGATGCAGTCCCGAAATATGTCAGAACTATTCGCCCGGAGAGAATGACCGCCCCGATATGCTACGCGACGGCGCTCCGATGATTTATCCCAAGAACAAGGAAGCGCTGCCCGGACCGGAGATAACATACGCCTCGCTCGGCCCCGAATGGGCTAACGTCGCCAATATGCCTTTCCGTTTCTGGAAAGCGAAGATGTATGAAGGCGGTATCTGCACGCCGGCGATTGCTCACTGGCCTGACGGTATCAAGGTTGACAAAGGTTTAATCACAGCTTCTACATGTCATATAATAGACGTCATGGCTACCGTCCTCGACCTTACAAAAGCCAAGTATCCGAGCCGATACAACGGTAATGAGATACAACCTTACGAAGGCATAAGTATTGTTCCGATTTTGAAAGAAGGACGTCGAGAAGGTCATTCTGTTATCGGTTTTGAACATTTTAACGAGAAAGCGTTGATGAGTTTTGACGGTTGGAAGATAATACAGCCCGGTCGCAAAGCGGCATGGGAGCTGTATGACCTCAACACCGACCGTACTGAACGTAATGATGTCGCCGCCGAACATCCCGACCGTTTGAAGCAGATGATTACCGACTACGAAGCCTGGGCTACCCGCACACTTGTCTATCCGGCGCCGGATTAAAAGTCTCCACTCGTACACGAAATCCGTCAGGTTTTCTCCTCTATCGTACCGCTAACCATTTTTCATAGCGCATCAAAAAAGTTTTAGCTTTCATTCTTCGCATTTGTAAATCTCAATATTTTTATGTACTTTTGCGGGAGATTTAAGTTGGTAAAAGATGAACGTCGAAGAACTACACCAATACTGCATGTCTCTGAAAGGAACTACCGCAAGTTTTCCTTTCGATGATGTTTCTCTGGTCTTGAAAGTGGAAGGGAAAATGTTTGCCCTCATTCCACTGGAAAGACCGGAGCTACAGATTACCCTCAAATGCGACCCTGAAAAAGCTATTGAACTGAGGGAACATTATCCCTGCGTTGAGCCGGCTTATCATTTTAACAAAAAGTATTGGATCACGATTTATCCGAACTGCGAAATGCACGATGAAGGCGTGAAAAAATGGATTCGCCATTCCATCGAGGAAGTGATTAAAAAACTTCCAAAATCAAAGCGGGAAGAATATAAAAATCTATAGTAGAAATTCAATTAAAAATTAAAAGGTAGAAGTAGCCAAAAGTCGTGATTTAATTCTCAATTAATAGATATTGTACTTGGTACAATAAGGCCTTTTCAAGTTAGAAATTAGAAGTTAGAAATTCAATTAAAAATTAAAAAATTAAAAGATAGAAGAGGTCAAAAGTCATCAGCCAAAAGTCGTAATTTAATTCTCAATTCTCAATTAATATTAGATTCTGTCTTTCAAAAAATTTATCTCCGCCTTTCGAGCCTGTGAATGTTGGAATTGTCGTTTGATGTTGTAAAGACGTCCGTCTTTGACAAATTTTGCTCCTGTTTGCTTAAACCAGAACGA
>JAITPL010000137.1 GCA_031289445.1 Tannerella sp. | reverse complement strand
ACGCCTTTCAGCAATCAACACATCATCTCTCGTTTCCAGAAGAATATACCTGACCGTTTCTTCGTAAGTCTCATCGGTTTTCAGATAAGAGGTTTGCCCGAGGTCAAGCGTCGGTACCGACGTCGGCGTTGAAACCGACGTCGTCCCGAAACTGTCGGATGCTGCTTTCTTTGAAGAGTTCGAGCATCCTGTAAATAGAGCACATGCGACTACTGTTAATAAAACATGTTTCATCCCTGATTATTTTACTTTGATTACTTGAATTACCGGATTATCGTCCGGATCGAGTTTTTCGGCTACTTCCTTGATTTTGCCTTCCAGCATACCTTTTTCGATCCAGTCTAATATTCTGTCGGGAAATTCGTTCAATATATACAGATTGGCCGGCAGAGCATTATGACGCATGGATGTAGTAATACCACAAATGAAACTTTCCACGCCCTTACCGTTATCACCGCCAAAAGCTTGACGTTTTTCAAGGTCATAAATCACTGGAGTGGCCTTTATACCGTTGGTATCAAAATCGAACACATATTTCCAACCTATGACGCATTTTTCGGTCGTTTTAAACACTTGAAAAACGATAGGCGTTTCGCTTTCCTGTTTTGACGGAGTTAAGGCCAAAATCGGAATCAAACGTTTATCGCTTGTAAACCGGTATATGGTGTCGGATGACAGTTCTGACAGAATAAAATCGTTCCCCTCCTTGTGCAAATGCTGTGTGTATATCCGTGAAGAAGTGACTCCCCATTTACCCAACGGAACTTTACGAACATCAGCTCGTCTTTTTTGTAGCGGAATGTCAATGCACGACAATACACTGCCGTCTTTTTTTGAGATAAGAACGTAAGCGCTGTCGGTGTCGATATTCTTGTCAAGCGCCAGCAGCGATTCCCTGTCGAAACTGTAGGCTTCACGGTATTGCTTGCTTTTAGGGAAGTGGAATGTACGCAGGTATTTTCCATCTTCGGAATAGACTTGGCAGCGGCCAATCTGCTCCATCACGAATATCTCCCTGGTGACTTCATCGTAAATAGTAACGGTGCCGTAAACGTTCATATTCAAGTACAGGTATTCTTCCGGACCTTGCCCCTGATGGTTGAAATGCGATAAAATTTTACCTTGTCCGTCGAAAACGAAAATACCGCCATTATCGGCCGCCATTACGATTTTGTTGTCCGAAAAGTAAACGATACGACGCCTTTGAGCAACCAATACATCATCCCTTGTCTCCAATGGAATAAACTTGACCGTTTCTTCGTAAGTCTCATCGGATTTCGGATAAGAGGTTTGCCTAAGGTCAAGCGTAGGTACCGACGTCGGCTCGGACACCGCCGCCGCCGTCTCTGAACTGTCGGATGCTGCTTTCTTTGAAGAGTTTGAGCATCCTGTAAATAAAGTACATGCAAGTACTGTCAAAAAAATGAATTTCATCTTGTTCATGATTGATAATAGTTAAATTTCTAATGTTTTTTTTAGTTGGTTTTCGTTTCTCACCATTCAGTGCACAGTCGAATAATGCCGCGTTTCCCCTGCATTCATTGCAGGCAAGGGAAAAAAACAGGGGGTGGTTATCGCTGCTTCCGGCGCGGAACAAAACGGCCCCCGGAAGCAGCTCTACAAAGCCAGGTTGCTTTTGCCAAGCCACGCCAAGCTCCTGTTGAACAACCTACTCGCGAAAGCCCCTGCATGCTTCCCTTTCTGTAGCCCAACCAAGGCGTCCAACAGCTTTTGGCCTTTGTTTTTCATTCTGTATTTACTTCTGTAAATCATTGTCAATCAACCGAATCGGGTAAGTTTGTTTAGAGTTTGACCCGAAACCGGTCTGCAAAGATAAACATTCTTTTCGGAATAACAAAATATATCCCTGACTTTGTCGAAAAAAAAATCATGCGGATTTTTCCGTATCTACTTGCTTATTCTGGAATTGTTTTGTACCTTTGCAGCCCGAAATACTGATTTTTATCGAATGATATTTGATTATGACGTCATCGTAGTCGGTGCAGGGCACGCCGGATGTGAGGCTGCCGCCGCTGCCGCCAACTTAGGCTCTCGTACTCTCCTCCTTACGATGGATATGAACAAGATAGCCCAGATGAGTTGCAACCCTGCCGTTGGCGGTATTGCAAAAGGACAGATTGTGCGCGAAATAGATGCCCTCGGCGGATATATGGGCATCGTTACCGACCGCACTGCCATTCAGTTTCGCATGCTTAACCGCAGCAAAGGCCCTGCAATGTGGAGTCCCCGCTCGCAAAACGACCGCGCAAAATTTACTGCCCTCTGGCGCGAAACACTTGACGGTATTGACAATCTCTATATCTGGCAAGACGCTGTTAAACAGTTACTTGTAACCGATAACCGCGTATCGGGCGTGCTGACCTCGCTCGGAATGGAGTTTCGTGCCCGCTCGGTAATCATTACGGCGGGAACATTCCTCAACGGCCTTATTCACGTGGGGAAAGTTCAAATCCCCGCCGGCCGAATCTCCGAGCCGCCTTCATCCGGACTGACAGAGCAACTGCGCTCCCTCGGCGTCCGTTCCGACCGCATGAAGACAGGTACACCGGTGAGAATCGATATCCGCAGCGTCGATTTCAACGAGCTTACTCCGCAGGAAGGCGAGCACGACTTTCATAAGTTTTCCTATCTCGACACTGTGCATCGCGAACTTAAATCGCTTAACTGCTGGACTTTATATACCAATCCGCAGTGCCATGCCGTTTTGCGCGGCGGTTTGCAGGATTCGCCCCTCTATAACGGACAGATCAAGAGCATCGGCCCGCGTTATTGCCCAAGCATAGAGACCAAAATAGTTACCTTTGCAGAGCGGGAGCGACACCAGCTGTTTCTCGAGCCGGAGGGCGAAAACACTAACGAATACTATCTCAACGGTTTTTCGTCCTCGCTGCCGGTGGATATTCAACTGAATGCGCTGAAACAGATTCCGGCCTTCAGGAACATACAAATATACCGCCCGGGTTATGCTATTGAATATGATTTCTTCGACCCCACGCAGTTGCACCATAATCTGGAGTCGAAAGTAGTTGCCGGACTGTTTTTTGCCGGTCAGGTGAACGGCACAACCGGCTACGAAGAAGCGGCAGGGCAGGGGATAGTAGCCGGAATTAACGCCCATCTGAAAACTTGCGGCGGCGGGCCTTTTGTTCTCGCCCGCAACGAATCCTATATCGGCGTACTGATTGACGACCTTGTAACCAAAGGAGTCGATGAGCCCTACCGGATGTTTACCTCCCGCGCCGAGTATCGCATACTCCTCCGTCAGGACAATGCGGATTTCCGGCTGACCGAAAAGTCCTACAAACTCGGTCTGGCTTCCGAAAAGCGCTATAATCACTTTCTCGCGAAGAAAAACGCCGTCGAACAGATAATCGCATTGATAGAAAATCATTCGGTTAAGCCGCTGGAAATTAACGGTTTATTGACCGATTCAGGCTCGGCAACCGTTTCTCACAGCCTTAAACTCGTAGAGATAGTCAAGCGTCCTCAAATATCGCTCTTATCCGCAGTTAAAACCCTGCCCGAACTGCAACGTTCGCTTGCCGGTATTGCTAAAACGCTTAGCGAGGAAGAAATTCTTGAAGAAGCCGAAATCATCATCAAATACAGCGGCTACATTAAACGCGAACAAATCATCGCCGACAAAACTCAGCGACTGGAAGATTTGCGCATCAAGGACAAATTCAACTACGAAGAAATCCTGTCCCTCTCCACCGAAGCCCGACAGAAGCTAAAACTCATCAACCCCGACACGATTGCTCAGGCAAGCCGCATTCCGGGCATCTCACCAAGTGATATTAATATACTTTTAATCCTTCTTGGACGCTAATGTTCCACGTGAAACAGCAAAAAACGTATGAAAACAGACTATACAGAACATATAAACGTGATTCTTGAGACTCTTCCCGAATCTCCGGGCTGCTATCAATACCTCAACAGCGAGGGCGTCATAATATATATCGGTAAGGCGAAAAACTTGCGGAAGCGTGTTAACTCGTATTTCACAAAAGAACACCTCGACGCTAAAACGCGATTGCTGTGCTCGCATATATGTGATATAAAATATATGGTTGTAAGCACGGAAACCGATGCCCTGCTGCTCGAAAACAATCTCATCAAGCAGTATCGCCCACGCTATAACGTTATGCTTAAAGACGACAAAACCTACCCTTATATAGTAATCCGAAACGAGAATTTTCCCCGCGTGCTTATTACTCGAAACGTAATTCGCGACGGTTCTCAGTACTTCGGCCCCTACGCCACGGCATATACGGCAAAAACAATGCTTCAGATGATACAGTCCATCTATAAGCTGCGCACTTGCAAACTACCTCTCGTTCCCGCATATATAGCAAAGAAGAGGTATAACGTTTGCCTTGAATATCATATCAAGCATTGCGTAGCGCCTTGCAAGGGCTTGACTACGCTGGAAGACTACGGTTTGAGGATTGCCGAAATCACGGAAATTCTTAACGGTAACAGCTCGCATATAACCGATATGCTGATGAAACAGATGCAAAAACTTGCCGACGAATTGCGTTTTGAAGAGGCACAGGAGCTGAAGTACAAGTATGACATAATCGAAAACTATCGCAGCAGCTCGACGATAATAATGCCTACGCAGCATAATATTGACGTCTTTTCGTTCGACGAGGACGAGAAGTCTGCCTATATCAATTATCTGCATATCGGCAACGGCGCGATAATTCATGTTTACACCTTCGAGTATAAAAAGAAACTTGACGAGTCCAAAGAGGAATTGTTGGGCTATGGCATAGTAGAGATGCGTAAGCGCTTCGAGAGCAATGCGCGTCTTATAATTGTGCCTTTTCTTCCGAATATAGACATGGCGGGATTTGCGAGTTTCAATGTCATGCCGACTCAGGGCGACAACAAGAAACTGCTTGACCTCTCAATCCAAAACGTTAAACAGTACAAGGTCGATGCTCTGAAACGCGCCGACAAGTTTAACCCCGAACAGCGTACCACCCGCCTGCTGAAAACCATCCAAAACGACCTGCATCTGCCTGTCTTGCCCATGCACATCGAATGCTTCGACAACTCCAACATACAGGGCACAAGTCCGGTGGCGGCCTGTGTAGTATTCAAAAAGGGCAAGCCTTCAAAGTCGGATTACCGCCGTTTTCATATCAAAACCGTCGTAGGCGCGAATGATTTTGCGTCGATGGAAGAGGTTGTAAGCCGCCGTTACTCGCGGTTAATCGAAGAAAATAAACCTTTACCGCAGCTGATTATTGTCGATGGCGGCAAGGGTCAGTTGAACATAGCCACCGAAGTTTTGCGCCGTCTGAATCTGCTCGACAAGATTACAATCATCGGACTGGCTAAGCGCTTTGAAGAAATATATTACCCGGGCGACCCTGTTCCCCTGACTCTCGACAAGTCGTCGGAGACTCTAAAAGTCATACAGCATCTTCGCGACGAGGCTCACCGTTTCGGAATAACTTTCCACCGTGATGTGCGCAGCAAGGCTCAAATCGCTTCGGCACTTGATTCGATTTACGGAATTGGCGACAAGACAAAGGCCCTGCTTCTGCAGAAATACAAGAGCATCCAGAATATCGTTAACGTTCCGGAAGAGGAACTTGCCGAATTAATAGGAAAATCAAAAGCTTCAAATCTTCTTAACGCGCTTAAAAAACAGTAAACCAATATGAGAACAGTAATTCAGAGAGTAAAACATGCCTCCGTCAGAATTGAGGGCGCAGTCAAATCGCAGATCGCGGAAGGGTTGCTTGTGCTTGTCGGCGTCGAAGACAGCGATACGGTTGCAGACCTCGAATGGTTGGCAAAGAAAATCGTCAACCTCCGAATCTTTGACGATAGGGAAGGGGTGATGAACAGGTCGGTTATTGAAATCGACGGCGAAATTCTGGTCATCAGCCAGTTCACCCTCTTCGCCATGACCAGGAAGGGTAACCGGCCATCTTACATTCGGGCTTCCAAACCCGAAACGGCAATTCCTCTTTATGAGCAGTTCTG
>JAITPL010000134.1 GCA_031289445.1 Tannerella sp. | reverse complement strand
GACCGCTGTCGCAATATGGACGTTTGCGTCTGCGAGGCTAATCTCGCAACGCCGGAGCAGGTGCAGGAGATTATAGCTATCGCCGAAAAAGACGCTTCGGGATGGCGAAATACTACATTGGAACACCGAAATACGCTACTTCACAAGGTTGCCGACAAGCTCGCCGGCAAACGTGGCGATTTGATAGGATGTATGGCCGCTATCACAGGTAAAACCTTTACCGAAGGCGATGTTGAAGTGTCGGAAGCGATAGATTTCTGCCGCTTCTACCCTGTTTCGATGAAAGCCTTTGAAGCCTTGCAGACAGTCGAAATCAAACCTAAAGGCGTCATACTCGTTATCCCGCCATGGAACTTCCCGCTGGCAATCCCTGTCGGAGGTGTAGCATCGGCGCTGGCGGGCGGCAACAGCGTCATACTCAAGCCCGCTACGGTAGCGCTACCGGTAGCTTATGAGTTTGCAAAATGCTTCTGGGATGCGGGCATACCTCGCGACGCCCTGCAAGTCGTCTGTCCTGTCAATCGCTCTTCATTGGGCTATCTTGCCGCACATCAGTCGATTAAACATATCATCCTCACCGGCGGAACAGATACCGCCTTTCGCCTGCTGACTAACAGCCCCCGCACGCCCCTCTCGGCCGAAACAGGCGGCAAAAATGCCGTTATCGTTACCGACTCTGCCGACCAGGACCATGCCATACTTAATATTGTATCTTCGGCTTTCGGCAATGCCGGCCAGAAATGCTCGGCCTGCTCGCTCCTGTTGCTCGACAAGACAATATACAACGACGAATCATTCAAGTCGAAACTGCGCGACGCCGTTACAAGCATTCGCACCGGAAGCGTTTGGGATGCAATGAATACCGTCGGCCCGATGATTGATAACGACAACGGGAAACTCAAACAGGCCGTAGAAACACTCGAATCCGGCGAATCATGGCTGGTAGAGCCTGAGTTTGTTGACGACGGGAAATATATACTCAAACCGACAGTCAAATGGGGCGTTAGACCCGGAAACTACACGTTCCGGACGGAATTGTTTGCCCCGCTGCTCGCCGTAGTCTGTATCGACGACCTCAAGCAAGGTCTCAGTTATGCCAATTCTTCGGAATATGGACTTACAGCCGGTCTGCAAAGCCTTAACGAAGATGAACACCGTTTGTGGCGCGATACTGTCGAAGCAGGCAATCTATATATCAATCGCGGAATAACAGGCGCTATCGTGCGTCGCCAACCCTTCGGCGGAATGAAGCGCTCGGCCTTCGGTGGCGGCGTCAAGGCGGGCGGACCCAACTATGTTTCCTGCTTCGTAGAGATAACCGAAAAAACGTCTTCGGATGACCGCTTGGCAAAGGCCAAAGCGAGCTACCGGCAAGCTTACGAGAATGTTTTTGCCAAATCCGAAGATATAAGCCATATCTACGGCGAAGAAAACATCTTCCGCTATCTGCCGCTGAAAAATATGGTATTGCGTGTTGCCGATAAAGATGATTTGACCGATGTCCGGATGATTATCGAGGCTGCCGGCATTGCCAAAACTCCGCTTACAATCAGCGTTTCGCCAGATTATGCCGAACTGTCGGACATCAAAAGCGCCGCCGCTAATGTCACAGTGCAGGACGAAGCCGCTTTCATCGCCGAGATGCACAAATACGAGCGTGTCAGGGCTTGTTCTACAGGATTGTCCGACGCCATTTATGCAAAAGCAGCCGGAGCAGGCCTCTACATCGCAGACCGCCGTCCCTTAACCGAAGGACGCCTTGAACTGCTGCATTACCTCAAGGAACAAAGCATAGCATACGAATATCACCGCTATGGAAGCATTTTTGACAATAACTAAATTGAACATATATGAAACTGACAATTATTGGAGCCGGAAATATCGGCGGAGCAATAGCGCTCGGATTAAGTAAGAGCAAAATTATTAGCGAGTATGATATCTGTTGCGCCGACCGCTCAACGGAAACTCTTGAAAGACTGCAAGCGGCTTGTGACAACATCACTGCTACGACCGACAACCTGCAAGCCGTCGAAGACGCCGATATCGTGGTCATAGCCGTCAAACCGTGGTTTGTCGAGGACGTTATCAATGAGATTAAAAACAGTCTCGACTACCGGAAACAGACTATAGTCTCGATAGCCGCCGGAGTGGAGTTCGCCCAACTGTGCGGCTTTCTGCGCAAGGACAGCGACGAGCTGCCTCCCCTGTTCCGCATCATTCCAAATACGGCCATAGAGGTCAGGGAAAGCGTTAACTTCGTATCTGTCTATAAGGCGTCGGCAGAACAAACCGCAACCATCGAACGCATTTTTAAAGAATTGGGATTGACGATTATTATCGAAGAGAGACTGATGCGCAGCGGCACTGCCCTCGCCTCATGCGGCATTGCTTATGCATTCAGATATATAAGGGCGAATATCGAGTGCGCTATAGAACTTGGTCTGTACCCCGAACAGGCCAAGCGTATCATGATGCAGACATTGAAGGGCGCTATCACCCTGCTCGACGTCAACAACAGCCATCCCGAAGCCGAGATTGACCGCGTTACAACACCCGGCGGAATCACCATCAAAGGCCTCAATGCCATGGAAGAAGCCGGTTTCACCCAGTCGATTATCAAAGGTCTAAAGGCCTCTGTGTAATCATATTAAAAAAATGTAAAACATACACTTCTAATTAAACTTTTGAGGTGGGCGTCCGTCTATCATGTAATAAATTTTAAATTTAAATAAGATGGATAAAAAGTATTATTTTGCTTTATTGGTTTTTACATTATTAGTAGCGCCGTTACAGGTTAAGGCGCAGCAACAAAAGGTAGAAGTGAAAGGCTCGGTTGTTGAGAAAACAAGCGGCGATCAGATAGAGGCGGCAACAGTCCGGCTTCTGTCAAGTCAGGACAGCACGATGAAGGCCGGCGACGCCAGCGACGGCAAGGGCGCATTCTCGCTGAAGAACATCGCTCCCGGTGCATATCTCCTGCATATTTCCTTTATTGGTTATGAGCATTATTATCAGCCGTTGCAGATAACAGGAAACACCTCGGTCGTCAATCTGGGAAAGATTGAGCTGGAAGAGAACAGCGTATTGCTCGACGAGGCTGTAATAACGGCCAAACAGGTCGAAGTGATGGTCAAAGGCGACACTGTGGAGTACAACGCCGATTCATATAAGGTAACCGAAGGCTCCATGCTCGAAGACCTGCTAAAAAAGATGCCGGGCGTGGAGGTAGGTACAGACGGCGCTGTAACGATCAACGGCAAGTCGATAAAGAAGATACTCGTTGACGGCAAGGAATTTTTCTCGGACGACCCCAAAGTGGCCTCCAAGAATCTGCCCGCCAAGATGATTGAAAAGGTGCAGACCTACGATAAGATGAGCGATATGGCGATGATGACCGGTTTCAATGACGGCGACGAAGAGGCTGTTATCAATCTAACTATCCGACCGGGCATGAAAGAGGGCACTTTCGGTAACGCTTTTGCAGGCTACGGCAGCGAAAAACGCTACGAAGGCAATTTTATGCTCAACCGCTTCGCCAACAGCGACCAGTACTCTTTAATCGGAGGACTGAACAACACTAACAACATGGGATTCACCGACCTTGCCTCGTCGATGTTCAGCGGCATGGGTGGAGGCGGCGGTCGTCGCGGCCCGATGTTTTTCGGAGGCGCAGGCAACGGTATCACGCAATCGGGTAATATAGGAGCTAATTTCAGCAAGGAGGTCAGCCCTAAATTTACTATCGGAGGCAATGTGCGTTACAATCATTCCGACAACGATGCTATTACCAAGAACGAGCAGGAAAATATACTGCCGAGCGGTCATACTTACGATTTCGAGGATGCCGCCTCAAACACGGTCAATGATAATTTCGGACTGAATCTGCGTATGACTTACAAACCCGATACGCTCACGCAGATTATTTTCACCCCCAACCTCACGTACAGCAAGACGCAAAGCAACGAGCTTGACAACTCATATACTCTGGATAATAACAGGACAGACACGGTCAATACTGTCTGGTCGGACGCCGGCTCAAAGGGCAATGCCTACAACGCTTCGGGACGCCTGGAAGCAAGCCGAAAGATTAATTCTCGCGGAAGCGTGCTAAGTCTCTCATTATCGGGAGGCGCAGGCGAGACCGATAACGACAGCTACAATAAATCGCGGACTGACTATTTCAAAGTTGACCGACCGACCGACATCATAGACCAGCTGATAGATTACGACAATACGAACTACAACTATCGCGGCTTCCTCTCGTGGGTCGAACCTATAGGACACAATAACTTCATACAACTGTCCTACAATTATAACGCCAACAAACGCGAGGCAATCAAAAACGCATTCTCGCCCGGTGCAGGCGGTACGTATAACGTGCTCGATTCGACCTACAGTCAAAGTTCGCGCAACGAATCGGCCGACCAGCGTGCAAGCATCGCTTTCAAGGCTCAACGCGACCTCTATAATTTCACTATCGGCTTCAATGTTGATCCGTCGTATGCCAAAACCGAGACTTTCGTAGGCAACACAACGCTCTATTCATCAAGTCGCAGCGTGGTCAACTACTCTCCAACCCTGCAATTCAACTACCGTCCGAGCCGCGATGTGAACGCCCGCATCGACTACGAAGGCACTACCTCGCAGCCTACAATGCAACAGCTGTCGCCTGTTGAGGACGTATCCGACCCGCTTAATACTACCAGGGGTAATCCCGAACTCAAACCTATCTACACTAACGAATTGCGTATCCGCGTGCAGAATTTCAACACCGAAAAACAGTCTGCACTGATGATTTTCGGCGGCGGCAGTTATACGGTAAACGATGTGGTCAGCAAGACGATGAACGATACCCAAACAGGTAAAAAAACAACGACTTACGAGAATATCAACGGCAACTATAACGGCAACCTGCGGGTGGTCTATAACACCCCGCTGCCTAACAAGAAGCTATCGCTCAACAATATGGCTTTTGCCACGTATGCCAATGTCAACAGCTATATCGACGAGTCTCAAAACACCAATAAATCACTGCAACTGCAAGACCGCCTGGGTATAAATTATCGCTCCGACATTGCCGATTTCGGTCTCAACGGCAGCTTGTCCTACCGCAAGACGGCTAACTCGCTTAGCAGCGCTCAGGACATCAATACCTACAACTACGGCGCAGGCGCCAATACAACTCTCTATCTGCCATACAATTTCAAGATTGAGAGCGACATCAACTACTCGACCAACTCCGGTTATACCGCAGGCTACGAGCAGGAAGAACTGCTCTGGAACGCCTCCCTATCCAAGAGTTTCCTCAAGGGCAATGCCGCTACCATCCGCCTGAAATTATACGACATCCTGCAAGACCGCAGCAATATCTCGTACTCGACAACCGCCAACTATACGCGCTACTCCGAATATAACACGCTGAGCAGTTATTTCATGCTGCATTTCATCTATACTTTCAGCATTTTCAGCGGAGGCGCAAATATGACCGACATGCGTCGCGACGGCCCGCCCGATGGAGGAGGCAGGCCCGGCGGAGGCAGACCCGGAGGCGTGAGTGGCCCTTCTTTGTAAAACAATATCACTTTTAATACAAATAACTATGAAAAGAAGAAATTTTCTCAAGGCAGCAGGAGCCTTCTCAGCTATTTCTGCAACAGGTATGGCAGCTAACCTAAGCTCATTCGCTTCAAATGCAGCCAAAGAAATTTATGAGTGGCGTATTTATACGCTGACAGGCGAAGGCGCTTCGTTGGACGAGTTCCTCAAAGACGTGCTGCTACCGGCTTATAACCGCCTGAAAGTCAAGACGGGAGCATTCAAGCTCTACAAGGTCAAAGAGGGAGAAAAGGACCAGCGACACGTGCTACTCGTCTATCCCAACATCGCGAGCTACCTCAAAGTTAAAAAATCTTTGTGGGAAGACGCCAAGTTTCTCGCCGAATCCAAAACGTTCTTTGAAACTACAGCGCCCTCGCCTGTCTATTCGGCGTTTGAATCGTATTTAAGCGAGGCCTTCGACAAGATACCGACGCACCGTCTGCCCGACCCTGCGCGAGGTTTGTTAGAGATACGCATCTATCACAGTCCGAATGAGGAGGCTAACAAGCGTAAAATCAAGATGTTCAACACCGAAGAGATTAACCTTTT
The DNA here is from genome assembly GCA_031289445.1 of Tannerella sp. Lineage (GTDB taxonomy): Bacteria > Bacteroidota > Bacteroidia > Bacteroidales > Tannerellaceae > Tannerella. Next base: position 848 of record JAITPL010000134.1, on the reverse strand, counting down.
CGACAAGGTCAAGATTAATTCCGTCCTCTACGGCGACATCCTCTCCGGCCCGAACTTGCCCGCTATCATGTACCTCACATGGTATAAGGATGAGGAAACGCGCTCTAAGGTATGGGCTGATTTCGTCGCCCACCCCGACTGGCAACGCATGTCGAAACTCCCTCAGTATGCCAACACCGCCACCCGCAACCAAAGCATCTTCCTGACCCCTCTGCCGTTTTCTCAATTCTAAAGGCATGACTGTTTGCATTTTGCAGGGTCGTCGTTCTGCTCGTTATATCGTGTGATAAGTAGCACGGCGACCCTGTATTCGTAGAGACGTGGTACGCTCCGTTTCTTTTTCGTTATGGGTATAGGCGAAGGGGCGATCCCTTGCCTGACCTTATCCGCCGCATACCAAACGATAAGCAGCCCCTTTCATTTCACCCAGCCTATTAGTGTCGTGCATATTCCATAAAATAATAAATAGCAATACCCGATGATATTACGATGAGAAAAAAAAGCGTTTTTCTCTTTTTGCTCATTTCACGAAAATGTCTCTTCCATATAAATCTATTATTTAGTTAGGATTCAAAATCAAAATCACTCTGTCCGACTTGTTTTTTTTTGCATGATGTATATCCTGATAAAAACCTGTCTCAGTCACAAAAAAATCAACCTGACGGTGCAAAATCACATAAAAATATTGAGATTCACAAGCGAGAGAGATGAAAAAAAATTCTTTTACAGAGGAAAGATAGTTCTTTTTCTTACTTAACAAAAAGCCGAACATTCCTGACTTTGCCATAATATTTATTAACAATCACATAACTGTTTGGTTATTATACAGTAAGCGATATTATGACGCC
>JAITPL010000060.1 GCA_031289445.1 Tannerella sp. | reverse complement strand
CCTGCCTTTCAGGCAGATTTAAGAGACGTTTCTTGACCGCAGATTGCACTTCGTTTATCTACGGTTATGAAAATACTGCCTTTCAGGCATTTCACTTGACTCAAAGGGATAAGCAGTTTGCCTATTTCAGCGTCCGGTTTATCTTGCATACTTTTCTGACTATATGACCGTACTCGGAAATGCCCTCAATAACAACCGAATAGGTTGTCTCGCTATCTGCCGTAAAGAAATCAAACGATACTTCGCCTGTCTCTGTAACTCCGACGTCCGGCTTCCAATAAATGGTTGTACGCAGGTCGGGCGTCCGGTTGTCGGGATCAACGTCGTATCTGGGAGAATAAAATTCCACCTGTTGCTGATATCCGAGCGGTACAAAGAAATCGCTGATATTTTCGCTTTTTCTCTTCACTTTAGTCTGGTCGAAACCCTCTTTCGTAGATATTATAAGAGCGCCGTTTCCGCCACTTGTGCCGAACATCGCACCTGCCGAGGCGTCTTTTATCAGGAACACATCCGATACATCCTCTACAGGCATTGAGAAGACGTCGTAATCCTCAAAAGGCGTATCATCTATGACAATCAGCGGAGCGCCCTGACCGCGCACCGAGAGCGTGCTGCCCGAAACCATCAAACCCGGTATCTGCATCAACAAAGTCCTCATATCATGAATCTTGCGCGTCTCTATGTCTTTTTCGGTTATCACTCCTCCGCTCGACGATATAACCGAATAAAACCGCGACTTCGATTCCGGCGGCTTATACTTTGCCACGACCTCTACCTCTGCCAGATTGACTATTCGCATACCGTGCTCGGAGGTATAGCGTTCTTCCGACTTGGCAATATAATTCTGCATCGAATCTATCTCAAACGCTTCCTTGTAAGGCACTTGAAGGGTAATATCGGCAAAAGGCTCCGTCTTGTCCATCTCAAGGAAAACACGAGTGCCGCCCTTCTTGGTTTCGGCCTGCACAATAAACCTTGTCCCTTCAGGATATTCTATATTGTCCAGGACAAATCTGCCTTTGTCGCCGGTCTGCGCGACATGCGGAGCAATCATGGAATCGTTCATTGCAATAATCGAAATAAAACCTTCCTTGAGGGCAGAAAACAGGCCTTCAACCTTGCCCGATATCGTCTGCGTAGTTTCCAAAGGCAGGGTCGGACTTGTAATTTTGCCCTTTACCACATCGACAATCGGATATCGACGCCAGCCTTGCGTCATCATAAGCAAGTCCGATATATACTGCGCAGAGCGTCCGGGACGAAAATAATGCGCCGGATTCTCGATATGACCTTTCAATTCCGAGGTCAGAAGCAAGGCAGTCAAAATGGTATAGCTCGAATCGGGCTTGACGTCGTTGTCGTCGGTTACGGCAATAGCCAGATTACCGCCAAGCGGAGTTTGGTTGACGTCGGTCAGTTTTATCTTCGCCTCTACGTGTTGCCTTTTAAGGTAATTGTCCTTGTCGGCCACGAAATCTATCTGTCCTGCTTCGGCGGGCGAATAGCTGAATGTCAAACGCTCGCCAAGTATGTTTTTTGCTTCGTCGAACAGCACAAAATGGCAGACGCCGGAGGGCAGCATACTTTTTTCAAAAAGAACATAGTCGTTAGCCGAATCCCACTCCTGACAATAAATGACAGCGCCCCGGATATGAGCAAGCATATACAGTTTACCGGTACGCGAATAGTCGGCCGATTTGACAACGGAAGCATATAACTTGTCGCCGGCCCATTTTAGTTTAATGCCGCAGTAATTATTCACAGCTTGGGGCAAGTCGAAACGCTTTGTTCTATTCTTGCTGTTGATACATTCGGCATAATATTTCCTGCCCGCCTGAACGGTTAACTGAAACGCGCCCATGCCGTTAATCGAAGTGCGCGAATTGAGTATGGCCGTACCGCTGTCGTCGAATACATTCACCTCGACATCTTCCGATAAGCCGTTTGAGCCTAAAGCCTTTAAGGCCACAAAGTTATCTGCGCCCGCTATCAAATGTCCGCCTTCGGGAAAGAAAGTAACATCGAAATCGTCATCGGGATAGGGAACGGCAAAATAACGTGTATAAACGCGGTTATCGTACTGAAAAGTCAGTGTCAGCGTTCTGCGCTTGTCCCTGTCGCGAATCTTGAATTTGAGATGCCCTATGGAATCGTTGTCAAAGTCCGCTTTACGCCATGAGTCCCGATTGATTTTGTACTTAAATTCGGACGGCTCGAAAAGCGTCAAGGTGCGTTTGTTTTTCACCCTGACGGCTGCCAGAATATCATCGTTATTAAATGTGTAATCAATGTTAATATCAAAATATACCGACATGGGGTCGATTATTCTGAGCGACTTCCTGTAAAAGTAATCTTCGCCGCTGTTCTTCATATACAGCGTGTATGCCCGCAGCATAAAATTACCCTCCACCAGACCTTCATCTATGGCTATACTGCCGTAAAACAGCCCTAAAGTGTCGGGGCGCACTTTTACGCGGCTTACTACCGAATCGAACGGACTGACCAGCTCTACATACACATAGCGGCTCGCATTAGCCTGCTTGTGCAGGACAGCATCTACAAGGTGCGCTCTAAACCATATCTTTTCACCGGACAGATAATAGTTCTTATCCGTTTGCAGATATACCTTTTCCTGTGGAAAAGCGCTCATCTGCTGTGTGAAATAATCCGTCACGGTATCGCTCACCGAAGGGATAACAGGACTATCGTCGGCTTCCTGAGCGCTTAATGCGGCCGAACACAAAATTAACAGTAATAACAATTTAATCCTACTCATAATTGATTATTTTAGAATGATTATTTTACAAAAATATGCTTGGTATCAGCTATATACGGCCTTGTAGTTACGGAATATTCGCCTCCGTTTGCATCTTTATAAACCAACTCTACATAGAAGGCGCTGAAATCCTTCTTTGGATACTTGACCGTCGTTGATATCAAGTGTTTGGTTTTCAATGCAATTTCACTACTTGTCCATTTTGACGAACGGAAATCGCGAGTCGGAGAGTCGGCTGTCCATAAGGCAGCGCTCACCAATTCGTCGGGAGACGCTTGAATCTCAATACTTGCTTTTCCTCTCTGTTCCTTCAATGTCCATTCGCAACGCGGGTAAGGCTTGCCGGCGACAGTCAGTCCGAAGAAAGCATTCAAAGCGTTCAAGGCCTGTTGACGGTCGCCCAAACCGTGCTCGGCATTGGGCACGTAGCTCAAAAAGTTCTGACCGGGTATGTCGTCAATGTAATGTTTCACGGCGTCCAGTGTCCAGTAAGGGTCGTTAGTTCCCATAACCAGCATTTTAGGCATGTTCAACTTCGCCTGATAACAATAGGGGTCAATCATTTGCACAATCGACTTGCCAAAATCACTCGCTACAGCCTGCGGTATTCCAAGTTTGACATAATCCTGAATCTCTTCGCTGTAAACGCCGCCATACAGTTCTTTCTGATACTCAAGCGTTATCGGCATGTTGAGCATATCTATAACCATGGGAACGATGGCTACCACGCGAGGGTCTTGAGAAGCGCCGGTAAGCCATGTAGTCCAGCCCCGCTTTGACATTCCGCTTACTACGAAGCGCTTAATATCCGTCCGGGTCGTCTCCTTGGCAAACTCCTGTATGGCGTCCATTGCCCTGATCGCGCTTTTGACCATGGGAAAGAGCAGAGGCAATGAATAATCACTGTTCCTGCGAAACTCGTTCAGAGTGTATGAGATAAGCGCATCTTCCGAAAGGTTACCGTACAAAGGCTGATTGGGTACTTGCCTGAGTATGCCTGCTATTGCGTTATTTTTTTCAGCGATTAGAGCCATGGCTTGAGAGGTGCCGTCGTCGGGTTTTGCGAACTTGGGCATGTTGTCTTGAACAGCGCTTCCGCCGATGAACAGCAAAGCGCCGTCCACAGCTACCTTCTTAGGCACAAAAACTATCAGTTCGTGTTTCCACAATATGCCCTGCCACTTCTGTGAGACGAGCAAAAGGGAATAGGCCTGAGTATTACCTGCCGGATAGGAGCTTAACACTTCATAAGCCCAAGTGCGGTCGCCGTTGTTCAGATAGGCGTCGAGAGCCGTAGTCGGCGTGACGTCCTGCTGTTGCGGGTATGCTACCGAACAAAGGACGCCGAGAAAGAAAGCGCTTAATAGACGTTTCATGCGTTGAATATATCAGTTAATTGTCTTGTTTTCGCTGCAAATATAAGATATTATTTCTGAATCTTGAATGTATAAGCGTAATCGCAAGGTCTGTTTGCTGCTTTTTGCAGCTTGGACGGCAGCAGAACGGTCGTTGTGCCGTTATTGTAGCTCCATTTCAGGGGATCTTTGTATCCCAGAAGGTAAATCTTGGAATCGGGAGCCGGCTCGACGGATTTCAATTCCAATTGCTTGCCCGGCCATTCGAGTGAGATTGCGTAAACGGTTTTACTGTCTTTACTGCGGGTGTAGCGGACATTATTTTCCGACTTCACCGAATAAGCGCGGGTAGAATAAATCCCTTCTCCATTGATTTTCAGCCATTTGCCAATATCTTTGAGCCTTTTTTCCTGTACGGCAGGCAAAGCGCCCTGATTGTCGAGATTGACGATTAACAGCAGGTTTCCGCCTTTGGAAACTATGTCAACGAACATATCCACAAATGCTTTTGAGGTGATGACATTATTGTCGGTATCCTGCCAGTTGAAGCCGAAAGACTGGCTTATACCGCGGTTTTCTTCCCATACGTGGCGGGCGCGGTCTTCGTCGGCCATGGCGCCGTACTCGCTGGCGAAAATATCACCGCGAATGGAGCGCAACCGCTTGTCGTGTTCCCTGCCGTAGCGGTCGTTTACGGCTACTTCTTTCCGTCCTTCGGCCTTATTGTAGAAATATGCTGAAATCTCATAAGTGCCCATCAGTTCTACCGGCGTATCCCATTCGCCGTCGTACCACAGAATATCGGGGTCGTATCTATCAATAAACTCGACGGCTTGCGGGATGATATAGTCTTTCGCGAAATCCTTGACGGCAATCTTTCCGGTCGCCCATGTCTCCATTTCGGGAGAATAAGGCTCGTACTTTCCCGCCCATTTTCTGGTGAGAAGCTGCCCCTGATTGTCGATGACCGGATATTCCCACTCGTCGGTACTGAAATAAAAGCCGAATTTCAGCCCTTTCTCCCTGCAATTATCTACAATCGGCTTAATCAGGTCTTTACCGAGCATATCGCCTGCGTCCCTGTGCGTGAACGAGGACGGCCACAGGCAGAAGCCCGAATGGTGTTTGCAGAAGGGGATAATGTACTTCATTCCCGCTTCAACAGCCACATCTACAAGTTTGTCAGGCTGATAGGCGCTTGCCTTAAAGAAAGGAATCAGGTCGTCCCGCTGAAAATCGACGCCCCAGTTCTGGTCGTGATATTTCTCCGCATTTTTGTCGTAGTCAATGCGGTGCTCGTACCAGTCGGGATACATGGCGCCCTGCTCTTTTTTGACAGCCCAGCCGCCGACCGACCAAAGCCCCCAGTCAACGAACATGCCGAACTTGACGTCCTGAAACCACTCCGGCGCATAATGACGGTCAAGCGAAACGCCTGTAGGCTTCCATTCGCCTTTGCTGTTGACGTCCAGCACTCTGTTAAACTCTTTCTCGGCGTCCTGCAGCATCTTTTCGGAGAATTTCTCCTTCATGTCCGACAGGGAATACTTGTACCTGTGTTGCGCAGGATTGTAACCTTCGGGTCTCTTGTAACCGTCGGGAGCAACAGGGATTTCTACGGTCTGACCGTAGCAGAACGCGGATAGTCCGCATAAAACGATAGATAATATCAAACTTTTATTCATGATACTTAAAATTTTAAAAACGCAAAGGTAGTAATTATTTTTTTATTAAACGGTCACACGAGCGTAAGGAACGGCGTCGATAGAGCAGAAATCGCGGTCGAGATACTTGAAATAGCCCGTGATGGCAACCATTGCGGCATTGTCGGTAGTGAAAATATTTGGCGGCAGATGTATCTTCCAGCCAAGCCGCCCGGCATGTTCGACGAAGGCCTCCCTGAGACCGGAGTTTGCCGAGACTCCGCCCGCTACTGCGACTTCGTTGATACTCAAGTCCTTAGCCGCTCGCCTCAACTTGTCCATAAGGATATCTATAACCGTCTGCTGAAGCGAGGCGCAGAGGTCGTTCTTGCGCTGCTCAATAAAATCGGGATTGTCCTTGAGGGCGTCGCGCAGGGTATAGAGAAATGATGTTTTAAGGCCGCTGAAACTGTAGTCGTAGCCCGCAATATGTGGCTTGCTGAAGGCGAAAGCGCGTGCATCGCCTGCGTTGGCCAGACGGTTGACCACAGGGCCGCCGGGATAGCCCAATCCCATCACTTTGGCGCATTTGTCGAAGGCCTCACCCGCCGCATCGTCGATTGTCTGGCCGACAACTTCCATGTCATTATAGGCATTAACCTTGATAATCTGCGAGTTACCTCCCGAAACCAAAAGACAGAGGAAAGGAAAGGCCGGTTGACCGGTATCATCCGGCTTTTGCTTGATAAAATGAGCAAGTACATGGGCTTGAAGATGGTTAACCTCAATCATCGGAAGGTCGAGCGACAAAGCCAGACCTTTAGCGAAAGATGTACCTACGAGCAGCGAGCCGAGCAGCCCCGGCCCTCGAGTGAATGCCACAGCCGTCAGTTCGTTGCGCTCTATGCCTGCACGTTTGATAGCCTCCGAAACGACCGGGACTATATTTTGCTGATGCGCCCGCGAAGCAAGTTCGGGAACGACTCCGCCGTAGGCCTCGTGAACAGCCTGTCCGGCAATGACGTTCGAGAGCAACACTCCATCGCGAATAACAGCCGCCGAAGTATCATCACAAGAGGATTCTATACCTAAAATTGTTATACCCATAAGTAAGATTTTGAGTGCAAAAGTAGTAAAATATAGTGAATAGTGAA
>JAITPL010000132.1 GCA_031289445.1 Tannerella sp. | reverse complement strand
TGCTGATGCTGAGCGCGGAAGACTTCTCGGAAGCGGTTATCTTATCCAGTTCCTCGAAATACTGCCAGTACAACCCGCCCCAGGCGACGCCGCGAGTGTTGGGATTGCGCACCGTCAGCAGTCCGAGCGCCGGAGTGACAGCTGTGCCCTGCCAAGCGGTTTTGACGTAGCCGGTACCGGCTTCAGGCTCTACCGGCTCGACGACGACCTCTGCCAACGGACGACCGGAGAATGATACTTCGAGCAATTGTGATTCGTCAAGGAGATTGCCGCCGGTCATCAGCAGCGCATAGATCGCTTCGGAGGTCGCTTTGGTAGTGCGCCAGTCGTTAGTCTGCTTGTGTCGCAGCAGCCATATCTTCATCTCTTCGACGGCCTCGACGTCATTGCCTATCTCATTGAAAGCCTCTATCAATAGCGCCTGCGTCTCTATCGGCGCCTGATGCCAGAAATATCCCGCAACGTTATCTTTCCAGTACATGCCCAGCTCGTCCGACCGCAAGGCCGCTTCTTTCAACGAGCGGATGATAGACTTGGCAGTCGCCGTTTCGCCGTAGCGATGCAGCGCCAAGGCGGCAATAGCCTTGTTATATAGCGGAAAATTATTCCAGTGAAGACCCGCCTGCTGCAAGTAATAATTGAAAGCGGCAAGATGTCTGCTGTCGTCGGGCTTGCGACCGCTGAAACTGCAAGCGTAAAGATAATGCAGATGGATGGCGCTAATATTCTGCCTGTCAAGGTCCGACTTCTCGCGTATCAGACGGTCGTAATCCTTATAATTCTCTATATCAATGTAAACGAAAGCCTTCTCTCCGATATTTGCAATCTCATCATTCGCGCCATTATCGCTTTTCGCGCCTTTAGTGACATTAGTGCTTTTCGTATCATTATCGCCATTCGCGCCATTATCACCTTTCGCGCCTGACGCGCTTTTCGTATCTTTCGCGCCATTCATTCCTGACGCTTCAATCTTGCGCAAATGAGCCATACCCGCGAGGATATGCTGGGTGATATATCTACTTGAAGGGCTACCCTCAAACCATGGGAATCCGCCGTCGCTGTTCTGCATGTTTTTCAGTTTGTTACGCGCTCGCGACAACTCGTTGCTCATGCGGTTGAGGTCGAACAGCAGACCGAGACGTTGCTTGCGTTCGGTCTCGTTCTTTGCCTCTACGACCCAAGGCGTTTCTTCGAGCATCACCTGCTTTAGTTCCTCGTTCTTCTCGAGCTTCGAGAGCAGCGCCTTGCCGTCGTCGAGACTTTTCCATAACTCGAATACCTGCTTTATCCGCGGCGTGCTGTTGACAATCGTCGTGGCGAGAGTGTTTGCATAGAAGCGCGAAAAAGTCTGCTCGGCGCACTCGTAAGGATACTCCATAATATATGGCAATGCCTGCACGGCATACCATGCCGGAGCGGAGGTATATTCGAGTGTCAGGCGGTGATGGCGCAGCGTCGCGGACTTGTTCTTTACAAGTTTGTCGAAGCGGAACGTCTTCTCCTTGCCTGCGCGGATACTGAACGGCATGGTCTCGGTAACGAGCATGGAGTTACTCAGCACAGGAACAATCTTTTCTTCGCCGTCGGAATGTTCGCCTGCCTGAGCGGTGAGTTTATAGCTTACAGCCTGCAAACCGACCGGTATGCGTAGCGTCCATCGCAAACCTACGCTCTCGCCGGCCTTGACAGAGAACGGCGTAATACCGCTTCCGTCGGCGCTTCCGCTCCCGTCCTTGCTTCCTTCTTCTCCTACTATAATACTGTCAACAGGCTGCATTGTCAGAGCGTCATAGAGACGCAGGAGGGCTTGACCCTTGAGGTCGGCGGCGGTCAGGTTGTTGACCTTGGCGGTAAACTCTATCTCGTCGCTCTCGCGGAAGAAACGCGGCGGGTTGGCGCTGACGGCGACCTGCTTTTGCGTTATCAACTCGTTAGTGTATGTGCCTGTCTTGAAGTCCGCGGTATGCGCAAAACTCAACAGCTTCCAACATGTAAGCGCTTCGGGTATGGTAAATTCTATCAGCGCCTCGCCTTCGGCGTTAGTGCGCAATGCAGGATAGAAAAAAGCGGTCTCGCTGAAGTTTGTGCGCGTCTCTATCTGCGTCAAATCAACACCGGAAGCTCTAAAAACTCCATCTTCCTCTATTTGCATAGTTTCAGCGATCACATCAACTTCACTTTTTTGCTTTCCAAAAGCTACTACGGCTACCTCTTCAAGACTACGGCTTGTCTGCTCGCCCGTACCTCCGACAAAAAAATCGCGATTGTCATTGGCATAAGCTATTGTGCCCATAGTACGACCGTTGCTGGCGGCTCTTCTTAAAAGCATTCCACGTCCCGAACCGGAGTTGGCGAACAGCACGTTTCTATAGGATGCTTCATCCCAGTTGATATCTGCCGTTGCCGGAGCAATCCGCCATGTCCCCATTTTTAGTTTGACGCTGTAATTCGGCCTTGCAATATTTCTCATTGATAAGGAACTCCAGTAATAGGCAGGGCTAAACTTATGATATAATGTAGCCAGGTCAGGCCATCCGTGCTTTGCGGACATATCCAGCTTGTCCAGCGAAGCGTCGTAGAGAGTTGCGGCTATCTCGGCGGCCGCTTTACCGCCCTTTTTATCGGCCACCGTCACAGTCCATTGCTCGTTCTCGCCGGGCAACAGTTTGTCGCGGAAAGTAGCCAGCGAAACATCGAGCATCTTGTTGGTGTAGGGGACGGTTATTTGTGTTATCTCACTATAGAGACGGTTATGTTGAATCATGAATGTTTGTATGGCAAAGCCCCCGCGATGCTTCTCCTCGACAGGAACGGTCAGCTTGACAGGCGTGGAACTTGTAGTCAGCCACCGCGTCTCAATAACGCTGTCATTGTGGGCAATCTCGTAGTAAACCCTGGTATTCGCTTCTCTGCCCGCAATCCATATCTCGGCTTTCTCGCCTGGCTCGCAGGTGGTCTTGACTGCCGTCAGCCACTTGTCGATAGTAGTGATTTTATCTTTGACGGCTTTTGTGGGCGTATCATCTGTAAGATACACAAATTCATCGTTTTCGACTATAAGTCCCTTGCCGTCGTCGGCACGCAGTTTTAGCTTGTAGTATCCGGTACGTTTCAGCGCCGAGAGATTGAGCCGCCTGTCCTTTTCGGTATCAATCTCATAGCGGGCAATGCTCTCCATCTCCTTGAAGTTCGCTATATTCAGTTCATCTCCGTAAGCGTCAAACGGAAAATATCGCCTGAAAACGTCTTCTTTAATCAGATGATAGTCAATATCCATATCCATGTAAGTAGTAGGCCCGCGCAAGATGCCGCGAGGAGGCGCAAGGGCGATAATCTCTACTTTCACAAGGGCGGAAGTCTTGACGCCGTCAAGATTGGTCGTCGAAACGCTGTACGTATCCGACTTGCTGCTCAATATATTATCCGGCAGATCGGTATTCACAATCAGCGGCTTATTGCCGGCATTGACGCCAAGCGTAGCGCTGTGTGTTTCGCCGTTCACGTCGGTAACATCCGCCGTAACGGTATATGTGTATATTATCTTGTCGTTGGCTGCATCCCCGGCTATGGCAGTGAAATCAATCTCGACCTGCCCCTTGGCGTCTGTCGCCGTTACACCCGAAGCAACCTGTCGCTCGTTCATATTGGCGGAAAACATGTAGAAACGGGGATAACGCAGCCGCATCGTGCGCTGTACGCGATACTGCACTTTGGCATTGTCGATGGCATAGCCCGCAAGCGCCTTGACGGTGGCTTTCACGCTGACCTTGTCGCCAAGCTTGACGGCTTCCCTGACCGGCTCAAATTCAACATCAAAGGTCGGACGCTTATATTCTTCCACTTTAATCGAAGTACTGCCGTAATTCGGACATTCTATCATCATACGTCCGTTAAGCAAGCCCTGCGGAATAGTGAAAGCGCCGTCCACGCTTCCGAAATCGTTTGTAGTCAATTGTATAGATGATATAACCTGATTGTTGACGTCTCGAAAGTTAATATCTACCTTCTCGCCTGTGCGCAACTTGTTTTCGCCGGTAAGAGGACGGTCATACAGGATTGCCTTGAAATAAACCGTTTGTCCGGGTCGATATATTGCTCTGTCGGTCAGAAAAGCAATTGCCTGTTGCGTCTTGCGCTGATAACCCCACCAGCCGTGATGCTCAAAACAATATAATTTTTCGCCTTTGTGGGTTACGACATAGTATTTAACATTTTCCTTGTTGTAATCGGACATGGCCAGGAGTGCAATGCCGTCGCGATTACCTGTAAGATGCTTGATTGTATCATGCTCGCTTACTACCTTAATATCTGCGGCCGCCAAAGGAGCGCCGGTATCGCGGTCGATTGCCATTATCGACAACTCGTTGTTCTTTAGTTGGGTCTGGGCAACCAAGGGCGATATTTGCAGGAACGATTCAAAAAAACTGATTTCATCGCCGTTTTCAAAAAAATTCTCCCTGTCCGAAAACAAAACCAGATACATGCCGCTCGGCATGGCATTCATCATTATTACGGTTTTATAATGTTGATAATCTGAATTTTCAGGTATATCTATCCGCTGTTGGAGGGGAGCGCCGGATAAATTGTTAACGAAATCTTTCAAGATAACCTTACCTTGATTGTTATATCGCCGAAAGTTTAATTTATAGTTTATAGCCTCCTGCTCGGTCAGCGGATAAGCGGTTATATGCAGGGTTTGGATGTTTCTGTAACCCAAGTGTGCAAGGAAAGGTTTGTCCGGTTGCTGCGTCTCCTCAAAAGTTACGTTAAGAGACTTGTTTTCAATAGTTTCCTGCATTGCGTCGATCTTGGACGTCAGCTCTCCCGGATATTCGCGACGGATGCGCTCGCATAGCTCTAATGCTCGCGTGTAGCCGGACTTGTTGACGTCCGATTTGTCGGAAACCCATCGCTGTCCCTGCTGCAAATAACACTCGCCCAACTGAAGCAACACGCGGGCATTGCGGCTGTAAGGCTTGTATGTCTCACTGCTTCGCTCAAGCGCCTCCCGATACAGACGGTCGGCTTCGTTATACGCATTGTTGTTTGTGATATAGTTGAGGCGGCGAAGGTCGGCCTCAATCAGCGCCGATACATCATCGTTGGCGCGGCCTTTAGCGAAGCCCGATTTCTCAATATGAAAGCGCAATAGCGACTGATACGTGGTGAGCGCAAGATAACGCGGCGAGAGGCTGTCGGGCGTCTCGACAGTCATCTCCGCAAACTTGACTGCATCGGCCAAGTAGTCGGGGTTGTTGATGACAAACATCTGCCCGGGCAGGGAATGGACGTTGAAGTTCGATGCGTAATACTTTAAAGCTCTGTTAGCCAGCACGTCGTAGAGTGTCGGCTGGTATGCGCCCTCATATCCGGCGGTCAGGATATCCTTGTAGTTGTCAACAGGCTCGGCTTGCAGCACAGTAGCGTCCCGCAAGGACAGATTATAGTACTTGACAGCCTCTTCGGCCAGACTGCGGGCGTCCCAGGTATGGATGTCCTCTTTCTCGATGTTGGTTGTTGTGCGCCGGTTGATAGTCTGTGCGTTTTGGTTATAGTAGTCTTCGTACATCTGTGCGAGCATGGAATATACAACCGACTTCGCAGGCTGTGTCAGGCTGTCGGCCTTATGCCGGAGGGTAGTGAAAATGTTGTTCGCACCCCCGGCGTTCTCTTCCTTGAGGCCTATGCGGTTTAACTCGTCGATAAGCGCCTTTAGAGTACTTTTCTCGCCGGGCTTGTCGGGCTTGTCGGAAGCGCTGTTCAAGTCGTCGATAAGCGTCGCTATCGTACCCGCCTTGATCTTATTAAGCGTCTGCTCGTGATTTGCCGTGTTCATCAGCTTTTCATTCGCCTGTTTGTTTTGCGACTTGCACGCAATCAGCAATAACGCTACAAATGCTATCATGTATATTTTCATACGTATGTAATTTTATGAATTCAATATGGTACA
>JAITPL010000126.1 GCA_031289445.1 Tannerella sp. | reverse complement strand
AAGAGTGAAGAAGTTATTGAGAGAAATTATTTATTTGGTGGCGCCAAGGAGCGTTGGACTTACGGCAATGTGAAGAGGATAGCGATAAAGGCCACTTTCGGTGGCGCCGAGCTTGATCTTCGGCGGATAAAGTTATCGGATGGGGTTGACACTGTTCGCATCACTGTAGCGGTCTCCTTCGGTGGCATTTCGCTTTCCGTACCCGCGGACTGGAACATTGTCATCAACCAGAGCGGCGCTATTGGCGGTTTCAGTGACAATCGTTCTTCCTCTATCTCTCGCCCCACAACCGGCAAAACCGTCATCCTTGACCTCACCACATCCTTCGGTGGATGCGAAATAAAGTAGGCTTCGCTAATGGTGAATTGGCGGTTGATAGTTGGTGATTGATAGTTAGTTGTCGGTCTCTTTCTCTTGTCGTCCTTAAAGTCCTTACCGTCTCTCTTGTCTTTTCATCGACTTTTCTCGACTTTCTCGATTTTCGTCGGAAATATTGCCTGTCGTTACCTGTAGAGATGTTGCATGCAACGTCTCTACCGTGTCCCTCCTGTCCCTCCTGTCTTTGCTTGCATCATTGGTCTGTGCGCCCCCATTTCCCCTTCCCCCTTCTACCTTTATTCCTCTCGGAACAAAATATTTTTGTATCTTTGCGCCTTCGTAAACGAAAAATATTGATTTATGGCAAAGATAAGAGGAGCGGTCGTGGTGAATACGGAACGCTGTAAAGGTTGCAATCTGTGCGCGGTGGCGTGTCCTGTCGATGTACTGGAACTTCACCCGCGGGAAGTCAACACCAAGGGATATCATTATATGTATATGAAGAATCCCGACGCATGTATAGGATGCGCAAGTTGCGGTTGGGTGTGTCCCGACGGCTGTCTCACTGTTTATAAAAAGAAATTCGAGAACTAAGACAATGGAAGAAGTAAAGTTAATGAAAGGAAATGAGGCTATCGCCCATGCCGCAATCCGCTACGGTGCAGACGGTTATTTCGGTTATCCTATAACGCCGCAGTCGGAGATACTTGAGACACTCGAAGCCGAGAAGCCCTGGGAGACGACCGGCATGGTAGTGTTGCAGGCCGAGAGCGAGATAGCCGCCATCAACATGGTCTATGGAGGCGCCGGCACCGGCAAGAGGGTGATGACCTCGTCCTCAAGCCCCGGTATAAGCCTCAAGCTCGAAGGCATATCCTACCTTGCGGGCGCCGACCTGCCTTGTCTGCTTGTCAACGTGATGCGTGGAGGGCCGGGTCTGGGTACCATTCAGCCAAGTCAGGCCGATTATTTCCAGACCGTCAAGGGCGGCGGACATGGCGATTACAGGCTTATAACCCTTGCGCCCTCGTCGGTGCAGGAGATGGCCGATTTCGTCGCCTTGGGTTTCGATCTGGCGTTCAAGTACCTCAATCCGGCGATGATTCTGGCCGATGGCATGATCGGGCAGTTGATGGAGAAAGTCGTGTTGCCTCCGTTCCGTCCGCGCAAAACCGACGACGAGGTAGAGCAGGAATCGCCCTGGGCTTCGCGCGGCAAGAAAGCCGGCCGCGAGCGCAATGTGATAACATCACTCGAACTCGACCCCGAAATTATGGAGAAGAAAAACCTGCGTTTTCAGGCTAAATACAAGCAGATAGAAGAAAACGAGGTGCGTTTCGAGGAATATATGTGTGATGATGCGGATTATCTGCTGGTAGCCTTCGGCTCGTCGGCGCGTATCTGTCAGAAGGCTATAGAGACGGCTCGCAGCGAAGGTTTGAAACTCGGTCTTTTCCGTCCTGTAACGCTTTGGCCCTTCCCGACGAAAGCCATCAAGGCGTATGCCGAAAAGGTACGCGGCATGTTGTCGGTAGAGCTGAATGCAGGCCAGATGGTCGAGGACGTCCGTTTGGCGGTCAACGGCAGAGTGAAGGTCGAGCATTTCGGTCGTCTTGGCGGCATAGTCTTCACCCCTAACGAGATTGTAAACGCAGTAAAGGAGAAACTGATATGAAACGAGGCTCACCGATAGACGAACTGCTAACCGTCATCTTTATGATACTGGCCATCGGCGCGATAGTCTGTTATTTTGCAGTCAGCGGTTTTCCGTTGCATTATGTCCTGGGCGGTACAGCGGTACTGCTCAGAATCACTCAATACGTAATGAGATACTTTTCATAATTGATAATTGAGAATTGACAATTGATAATTATCGCCGTCATAGCGAGGAACGAAGCAATCTTATGTAAATTCTGCAAATCTTGTTAATTCTGTAAATAACTTTTGGGCAGGGGCAAGCCCAGCCCCTACAAACTTCTAACTTTATTTAACTTCTAACTTTATTTTTTATGTTTGAAATAATAAATCCCGAAAACATAGTTTATCAAAAGCCCAGGCTACTCAGGGACGTTGCTATGCATTACTGCCCGGGTTGCAGTCACAGCACGATCCACAAACTGCTCGCCGAGGTCATCGAAGAGATGGGGCTTGAAGAGCAGACGATAGGCATATCGCCTGTCGGATGCGCCGTTTTTGCATACAAATATATCGACATCGACTGGCAGGAGGCCGCACATGGTCGTGCGCCCGCCCTCGCTACCGCTGTCAAGAGACTTAACCCTGCAAAGATGGTCTTCACCTATCAGGGCGACGGCGACCTTGCCGCTATCGGAACGGCCGAGACCATACATGCCGCTAACCGAGGCGAGAACATCGTCATCGTCTTTGTCAACAATGCAATCTACGGAATGACAGGCGGACAGATGGCCCCTACGACCCTGCTCGGCATGCCTACATCTACTTGCCCTTACGGACGCGATGTCGCTCTCAACGGCTATCCGCTGAAGATATCCAACCTTCTGGCTCAGCTCGAAGGCACCTGTTACGTTACGCGCCAGAGCGTCGAGACCGTCCCCGCCGTCAAGAAATCGAAAAAAGCGTTGCGGTTGGCCTTCGAGAATTCGATGGCAGGCAAAGGCACATCGGTCGTCGAGTTCGTCTCTACATGCGCTTCAGGCTGGAAACAATCACCCGAAAAAGCCAACAAATGGATGCAGGAAAACATGTTTCCCTTCTATCCGCTTGGCGACTTAAAAAACATTTAATACGACAGACAGATGATACATGAAATAATAATTGCCGGTTTTGGCGGTCAGGGCGTCCTCTCGATGGGCAAGATTCTCGCTTATTCGGGACTGATGGATGGCAAGGAAGTAAGCTGGATGCCATCTTACGGACCCGAACAGCGCGGCGGTACGGCCAACGTTACGGTCATACTCAGCGATGAGCGCATCAGTTCGCCCATCCTCAACGAGTATGACATAGCCATCATCCTCAACCAGCCGTCTATGGACAAGTTCGAATCTAAAGTTAAACCGGGCGGGATA
The DNA here is from genome assembly GCA_031289445.1 of Tannerella sp. Classification (GTDB taxonomy): domain Bacteria; phylum Bacteroidota; class Bacteroidia; order Bacteroidales; family Tannerellaceae; genus Tannerella. The sequence goes on along the minus strand of JAITPL010000126.1, from coordinate 2,354 downwards.
TTGATTTATGACGACTACGGCATACAGAAACCGCTGACCCGCACCGACTTGCAAGTATATCGAATTAACGCGATGGACACGGCTACAAAGCTCAACATGTCGAAGACATTCAATATGATAGTACTCGGCGGTCTGCTCAAGATAGTCCCTATGGTTAAGTTTGAAAGCGTTATGAAAGGACTGAAAAAGACCCTTCCCGAACGCCATTACTCAATGCTTCCCGCCAACGAGGACGCCATACGCACAGGCATGGAAATAATCCGCAAAGTATAAGAGAGGTGAAGAGGGATATTGTTCTGACAGTCGTACTGTTGCTTGCGGGCTTGAGTCAGGTTTTGACGGCGCAATCCCCCAAGAAGGGTATTACGCCTAAACTGAGCGTCGCGCCCGCCGATATGCCCGACAGTCTGCTTTTTCAGGACACTGTCCAAGTCGTCAGCAAACCCTTAACCGTCTATCGCCTCACCGATAACTTCGACCGCTACGTAGCGCCGATGGATACAATGCGCCTCAATTTCGCCAACTCAAGACTTATGGAGGGGCGGGGCTTGGCCGTCGGCTATCTCGCCAACATAGGATCGCCGGCGCAGAGCCGTATCTTCGCAGAACGCGGCGAGGACAACGATTTCATCTTCGCCAATGCCTACAAACATTATATAGTCAACCGCCGCAACGCCCTTTTCTACGACGTCAAGGAACCCTATACGCGGCTCGACTATCTGAGGGCTGGAGGACAGAAAGACCGCGAAGAGGTGCTGGACGGCGTGATGACAAGCAATTTCGGGCGTGCATTGAACGTCGGTCTGGAGTTTAACTATACCTACGTTCGCGGGCAATATACCTCCAACAGCAACCAGCAGTTCTACTATCGCCCTTTCGTCAGCTATCTCGCCGAACGCTACGAGCTGAACGCCTATTTTCGCAATCATAACTATCTTAACACCGAGAACGGAGGCCTCTCCAACGACCGCTACATAACGCATCCCGACGATTTTACCGATAACAAGCGCCCTCTTGACCGGCAGTCGTATCCGGTGCGTTTTACCAACACCTGGAATCGCGTCAAAGGCAAGCAACTGTTCCTCACTCACCGCTATAATCTTGGCTTCTATCGCGAGAAAACCGAGGCCGAAAAGAAAGAGGCGGATAAAATGCGCGAAGCCAAACAGCAGATTGAAAAGGAAAAAGCCGAGGAAGCCGCCGAGGAGGAAGCCATAGCTGCTCAAGTAACTAACGCTGCCAATGCCGAGGGTGCGCCTGCACCTGTAGCTCCCGATATTTTTGGCGACACGGACCCGACCGCCGGCATGGCGGAAGAAGAGGAAGACGCTGTATTCGTGCCTGTTTCGAGCATAGTACATACATTTGAGTACGAAGATGCTTCCCGACGTTTTCTGTCGAAATATCGCGATATAGATTCCAACTACGTAAGGGCTTATGATTTGGATATTTACGGCTCGCCGGATTCCGTGCTCGACGATTATACGGAGGCATGGAACATGAAGAATACTATAGGTCTCTCACTGCGCGAAGGTTTTCAGGACTGGGTCAAGATGGGACTGACGGCTTTTGTCGCTTTCGACAAACGACGTTTCACGTTGCCGGGCGATTCGGTGCGCGGCACGGCGGTCTATGACGAGTTTTCGACCTATATAGGCGCTGAACTGTCGAAGCAGCGCGGTCAACTGTTCACTTACACCGCCCGCGGCGAGTTATGCCTTGTGGGTAGCGACCTTGGCGAATTTACTGTCGTCGGCGAACTGAAGACAGCGTTTCAGTTGCTTGGCAAGAACGCTTCCATCAAAGCCCGCGGACATATCAAAAACCTTGTACCGGCCTTCTATCTGCGTCATCATCACTCTCGTTATTTCTGGTGGGATAAAAACCTTGACAACATGCAGCGCGTGTCGGTCGGCGGCGAGATAGACATTGAGCAGTCGCGCACGAACGTATCCGCCGACGTCGAGAGCATACAGAACTTCGTTTATTTCGGCGCTTCGGGCGTTCCCGAGCAGTTTGGCAGCAACTTGCAGGTCGTTACCGTCCGTGCACGTCAGGATTTTATAAGCCGGCATTTCGGCTGGGAGAATGAGGTTGCATGGCAGTTGAGCAGTGATAAGTCAGTGCTTCCCCTGCCTCAAATCAGCGCATATTCCAATCTTTATATTGATTTCACTTATGCCAAAGTGCTGAAGATACAACTTGGCGTCGATGCACATTATTTCACTTCCTACTATGCCCCTTATTATGAGCCAGCAACGCAGCAGTTTCAGACACAGAGCGAGAAAACCATAGGTAACTATCCTATCATCAGCGCTTATGCCAACTTCCGCCTCAAGCAAGCGCGATTTTTC
>JAITPL010000067.1 GCA_031289445.1 Tannerella sp. | reverse complement strand
CGGCCAGCAACTGCATCAGTTCGTCCTTATGGCAGAGTGTCTTGTCGGCAATGGTCACCTTTTCGAGAATCATTTCGGAGGTGATTCCCGGAATAGGCTCTTCGCGAGCCGGATAGATGTCGAGCAGTATAAGGCGGTCGAGCAACGAAAGCGCCTTGGCAAACTCGTCCGCAAAATCGCGCGTCCGGGTATATAGGTGAGGTTGAAAGACGCCTGTCAGTCGGCGGCCGGCATAGAGTTCGCGCACGGATAGAATGCTGCTCTCCAACTCCTGAGGATGATGGGCATAGTCGTCAAGATAGACTATGCGGTCGGTTTTGATTTGGAAGTCGAAACGCCTCTCCGCGCCTTTGAACGTCCGCATCGCTTGGCGTATCTCATCTTCCCCGACGCCGCACAACTGCGCTATTGCAATGGCTGCAACGGCGTTCTCAACGTTTATCCGTACCGGTACTCCAAGTTGAATGTCGCGTATGCAGCCCTCTGGCGAACAAAAATCAAAGTATATCTCGCCGTTGCCGATGCGTATGTTATCAGCGCGATAATCGGCCTCCGGGTCGCTTATCGAATAGGTGGCCAGCCGCACGCCGTCCTTCAATCTCGGCGTCATGGCTATTCCCCGCTTCATCAGCAGCAGTCCGCCGGGCCGTATCAGTGAAGTGAATTTCTCAAAGCTCTCGCGGTAAGCCTCCGCTGTGCCGTAAATATCAAGATGGTCGGGGTCGGCGGCTGTAACGATGGCCATATACGGGCTAAGATAGTGGAATGAGCGGTCGTATTCGTCGGCTTCGATGACGGTGAGGTCGCTGCTATCCGACAACATCAGATTGCTGTTATAATTTTTGAGGATGCCGCCGAGAAAGGCGTTGCAATCAACGTGCGACTGCTTCAGGAGATGCGCCGTCATCGACGAGGTAGTTGTCTTGCCGTGTGTGCCTGCCACGCAGACGCCGAGCGCCGACTCGGTTATCAGCCCGAGAATCTGCGAGCGTTTCAAGACCTCGAAACCTTCACTGCGAAAGTACTGCAATTCCTTGTGTTCGGGAGGTACGGCCGGCGTATAGACGGCTAATGTAGTCGCGCGGTCGCGAAACTCAAGAGGTATAAGCGACACATCTTCTATATAATGTATAGGAGCGCCTTCTTCGGCTATAAGATTTGTGAGCGGCGAGGGTGTGCGGTCGTAACCTGCCACCCGCTTGCCCTTGGCCAGAAAATAGCGTATCAGGGCGCTCATTCCTATGCCGCCAGCCCCTATAAAATATATTGACTTTATCTCCTCAAGTTTTATCATCTTATCTCTTTAAAAATTTCGTCCACGATGCGTTCGGCGCTGTTGTGTTGTGCGAACTGAAAGATATTGTCGCCAAGCGATTTTAACCTTTGACGGTCCCGGATAAGGTCGATGGCAGTCTCGGCGAGGCGCTCTTCGGCCACATTGTCGGGCAGCAGCACGGCGGCGGCGTTGTCCGACAAGGCGCGGGCGTTCATGGTCTGATGGTCTTCGGCTACATTCGGCGAAGGCACAAGTATCACCGGCTTGCGTTGCAGGCAAAGCTCGGAGATAGAGCCTGCTCCGGCCCGCGAAACGACAAGGTCGGCTACCGCGTATGCCAATTCCATGCGAGTGATGAAATCCGAAAACCAAAGACCTTTATAATCCGTGTTTTCGAGTTCCTTTTTTATTTCTTCATAATAATAGCGACCGGTCTGCCATATCACCTGTACGCCTGCGTCAATCAAGGCCTTCAGCCCTCGACGCATTCCGTTGTTGACGGTTCTTGCGCCGAGACTGCCTCCGATGACTAACAATACAGGTTTGTCGGCTTCCAGATTGAAGTATGCAAGCGCTTCGGCGTCTTTTGTTCGCAGCGTTTCGAGGTCTTTGCGCACCGGATTGCCTGTAAGTATGATGCGTTCTTGGGGAAAGAAGCGTCCCATGCCTCTGTAGGCCACACAGATGCGCGCTGCCCGCCGTCCGAGCATTTTATTTGTTAATCCGGCGTAGGAGTTCTGTTCCTGAATAAGTATGGGAATCTTCATCAACGAAGCCATCCAGAGCGTAGGAGCGCTGGCATAGCCGCCTACGCCGACAGCGATATTGGGTTTAAATCGGCGAATGTGTTTGCGGGCAATGATAAGGCTTTTGAGCAGACGGAAAGCTACGCCGAAATTTTTAAGTATGCTTGAGCGGACGAAGCCGCTGACCGGCAGACCTACTATCCTGTATCCGGCTTCGGGCACTCGCGTCATCTCCATGCGGTCGTTTGCGCCGACGAAGAGTATATCCGCTTCCTGCGGGAAACGTTTCCGTATCTCTCCCGCAATCGACAGCGCCGGAAAGATATGTCCTCCGGTGCCTCCTCCGCTGATTATTATCCTGTACCTGCTCATTTAAATCTATCCCTGTAAGCCCAAAGTCCCAATGCGGGATTCGAGATGTAATAAATTTCTTCGCCGTTAACCGTGTTCCATCCGTCTTTCAATACGGCAGGGTCGTATATCTGCAACATGCCGTCGAGAGACTCATATTCGAAGCCAACGCTTTCAATCTCCTGACGTGTCAGATGACCCGGACAGTAAGTGATGCGGAAACGTCCTTCGGATGTGCCGTGAATAAGGTGTGCGGCTACACCGAGACTGTTTTTAAGGTCTTCGTTTTCGCGCACATACTGCAATACCTGCGGGGTATGGACGTAGCCGTACTTGCGGATAAGGGCGTCGTTGTCGGGGTCTTCGCCAAACTGACGCAGACCGGGTGCGAGTACTATCAGCCGGCCTCCGTCGGCTATAGCCATGCGTGTGCGATAGATGCTTTTGTTACCCAGCCACGTACTGCGAAATTCTTCGGGGTCGAGATAGACTACGACCTTGTGCATCTCGCGGTCGAGCATGCGGAAATTCGTTTCGAGCGAGAGGCTGGCGGCTTTGTCGAAGCACTCGTAATCGTTGCCGATGTAGAGGCCGCGCATCTGCAGTCCGTCGTCTCCTTCGGAGATAACGGTCTGCAGGTAGATGATTGGCATGTCGTAGATGAAATGGTCGCAGGCATAGTTCAGCACCTTGCGCACAGGGTTTGAGGCTCGTCCCATAATGCGTTCCATACCGTAGGCGGCGCCGAGGAAATGGCTTTTGTTGATGCACTCCGCGCCGCCGACGCCCACGAAGATGTTCTTGTTGTAGTTGGCCATGCCTATTACTTCGTGTGGAACGACCTGTCCGAGCGAGAGTATAAGGTCGAACTCTCCAAAGGTGAGCACTCGGTTGAGCTGCATGGGTATCTCGTAATCGACGACGCCTTCGGATACCTCTTCGACGTAACGCGCGGGTACGAAGCCTACGGTCAAGATGTCGTCCCGCCAGTTGTGCACGCGAAAGAGCGACTTGGGGATACCGGGGAACATCTTTTCGATTTCTTCGCCGGTCATCGGAGAATGTGTTCCCAGGGCGGGCATGATAGCGGTAATCCTGTCGCCGTAATATTCGTAGGCATACTGTGTAAGTTCGCCTGCCCGCGAATGAAAGCGTGTAAAATCGGGCGGTATGACAAACACTCGTTGTCTGTCCCCCAGTTTGTCGAAAGCCTCAAAGAGGGCTTTTTTTATTTCTTCATGCCCGAAAGCGAAGTTGCGGGCGCCTTTCTCAAAATAAATCATATTTGCCGGTTGAATTAATGAATATTATGCTGCAAAAGTAGTAATTATTTATCAGAAATAACCG
>JAITPL010000004.1 GCA_031289445.1 Tannerella sp. | reverse complement strand
TACCTGTTAAACTTTATTGAGTTCACACTTGTAAATTTATCTCTGCTTTCCATGCCACAAAGGTAGCACTTTATTCTAAATTAACAGCGACCTATGCGCCTAATCCTATTTTTCAATTCGCCATAAGAACACCTAAATTCGCCATAAGAATTGATTTTGGAAACTTATAAAACAATCTAATATCCTTATTGTTAGATTGTTGACGTGAAATTTCAATTCGCCATAAGAATGTCTGGATTCGCCATAAGAATTGATTTCGGAAATCCATAGAACAATCTAATATCCTTATTGTTAGATTGTTGGTGTGAAATTTCAAATTGCTTATTCCCTTCGGCCAAGTAAACAAGTATTTCTTTGTCCTGATAAGGACTGATTTTCATAACCGCAGAGTTTATTCCGATAAATCGGAACAGCTGACTCTGCGGTTATAGCAACAATAGTATAGTTGCCCGAAAGGCAGGACTTTTAATTTCGCCAAATTTCAAATGCCGGACAGTCCTGCCTTTCAGGCATTTCACTTGACCCAAAGGGATAAGCAGTAATTTCAATTCGCCAAATAAGGGCAAATTTTCGCCAAAACAAATTCAATTCCACATAGAAACGACATAAATCCACATAGAAACCAAAAAGAGCCATTCAAAACGGTTCTTTTTTGCTCTTGCCCTATTCCTTCTTAATCAAGCGCAGCAAGTCCGAGCCTTCGGCAATCCGTTTTGAGTTCATCGGCAACAATATGTTTCACGTCGGTTGTAGTTGTGTTCGATGAACTTCTACATTACGTCATTTCCGTCATTTTCGGTAAACTCGGCAATGACCGAGATTTTTTTTGTAGGCTTTGGTTTCGAAGGCGACGGTTTCGCGGGCTTTTGATTTCGCGGGCGACGGCTTCGTTGTCCGCGACAATCTCGGCATGAAAGATTTTTTGCGCTATCCGTTCATCGAAGTTCTCGGACTCTAAACCCGCAAACATTCCCTTAATTCATAATTCTTTTGTATCTTTGCAGCTTGTTTTAAGACAAGGTTAATGAAACCGGCACGCAAAAACTTGTACTCAAGAGCATGAAGCGGGTTTTAACGACCTTTAAAAAGTAAATATAAATATACGTATGAAAGTATTGAAATTTGGCGGGACGTCCGTAGGTACCGCAGAAAGTATATTGAGCGTAAAAAAGATAGTTGAGGCTATTGGCGAACCTGTGATTGTCGTTGTGTCGGCGCTTGGCGGCATAACCGATACGTTGTTGCATACCTCCAAGCTGGCTTCGACAGGCGACAGAGCCTACAAGTCCGAGTTTGATGCAATTGTAGAGCGTCACAAAACGGTGATAGAGGGCGTTATTCCCGCTTCCATACAGGCCTCGGTGATGTCGGAAGTGATGAGCACTCTCGATGAGCTTGAAAACATTTTTCGCGGGGTCTTCCTTATCAAAGACCTCTCGGCCAAGACTTCCGACACCATCGTCAGCTACGGCGAGAGGCTGTCGTCGTTTATCGTCGCCAACGTTATCAAGGACGCCGTCCTTTATGACGCCCGCAAGTTTATCAAAACACACCGGCAGTTCAGCAAGCATGTCGTTGATTTTGAGCATACTAACAGCTTGATAAAAGAGACTTTTGCCTCTCTTCCCAAGGTAGCGTTAGTGCCCGGCTTTATATCGTCCAGCCTTGATAATGACGAGGTAACAAACCTTGGACGCGGAGGCTCGGACTACACAGCTTCTATACTTGCCGCCGCACTGGACGCTTCGATGTTGGAGATTTGGACTGATGTTGATGGATTTATGACCGCCGACCCGCGTATAATCAACTCGGCGTATGTTATTGAGCATCTGTCGTTTACAGAGGCTATGGAACTGTGCAATTTCGGCGCCAAAGTTATCTATCCGCCAACTATCTATCCGGCATTCCACAAAAATATTTCCATCCGGGTGCTTAACACATTCAATCCCCAAGCGCCCGGAACCTATATCACCAAAGACGTCTTCGCTACCGACGCAAACAAGGCCATCATCAAAGGTATTTCGTCTATCAACGATACCTGTCTGGTTACCGTGCGGGGACTTGGTATGGTAGGCGTTATCGGCGTGAATTACAGGATATTCCGCGCACTTGCACATAATGGTATAAGCGTTTTTATGGTCTCGCAGGCAAGTTCCGAAAACAATACTACCTTTGCAGTCAAGAACGCAGATGCAGACTTGGCAGTGCAAGTGCTCAACGATGAGTTTGCGGCCGAACGCGAACGCGGCGAGATTGACGACATGGTAGCCGAGAAAGACCTTGCAACGGTGGCTATCGTTGGCGAGAATATGAAGCGGACGCCCGGTATTGCAGGCAAACTTTTCGGTACGCTCGGACGTGCCGGTATAAGTGTAATTGCCTGTGCACAAGGCGCTTCCGAGACTAATATTTCCTTTGTCATAAAACTCGAATTTCTGCGTAAGGCGCTTAACTCCATTCATGATTCGTTCTTTTTGTCCGAATACAAGATGTTTAACCTCTTTATTGTGGGCATCGGGACGGTCGGCGGGCATCTGCTCGAACAAATCAAACTTCAGCAGCAGAAACTGATGAAGCAGAACGGCGTCAAACTCAATGTAGTGGCTATTGCCAACTCCAAACTCTTACTGATGCGTCGCGAGGGGCTTGACCTCGACACTTACCTTAGCGACCTCAAGACCAAAGGTATCGAGTCGTCGCCGACAATTCTGCGCGACGAGATAATCAAGATGAATATCTTTAACTCGGTCTTCGTTGACTGCACTTCGAGCGAGAAGATTGCCGGCATGTACGAAACCTTGCTCAATAAAAGCATCTCGATAGTGGCGGCTAACAAGATTGTGGCTTCCTCGTCTTACGAAAACTATCTTCAACTCAAGGAAACGGCTCGCAAACGGGGTATCAAGTTTCTTTTCGAGACCAACGTAGGGGCCGGTTTGCCTATCATCAACACTATGAACGACCTGATAAACAGCGGCGACCACATACTGCGGCTCGAAGCTGTGCTTTCGGGAACGCTTAATTTTATTTTCAATACGATAAGCGAGGAAATACCTCTCAGTCAGGCTATTCGCATGGCAGTTGACGCCAAATATGCCGAGCCTGACCCGCGCATCGACCTCAGCGGTAAGGATGTCATTCGCAAACTCGTCATTCTCGCTCGTGAAGCGGGTTATAGCATAGAGCAGCAGGACGTCAAAACCAATCATTTCATACCGCAGAAATATTTCGACGGCACGATAGAGGATTTCTGGGCGTCGATACACGAACTTGACGCCGAGTTTGAAACGAAACGCAAACAGTTGGCCGCTCAGGGCAAACGTCTGCGCCTGGTCGCTCAGATGGATAACGGCGTCTGTGAATTAGGGCTGATAGAAGTGGTCAGTCCGCATCCATTCTACGAACTCGAAGGCAGTAACAATATCATCATGATTTCGACCGAACGCTATCATGATTATCCAATGATTATCAAGGGCTACGGCGCAGGAGCCGACGTTACCGCCGCAGGCGTCTTTGCCGACATAATCTCAATAGCAAACATAAGATAAAGGTAGAAGGTAGAAAGAAGGTAGAAGTTAGAAAGTAGAAATCAGAAATTCAAAATAATTCATCCTGTTAAGGGATACATATCAATAGAAATGATGATGTACGACCCCGCAAAACAAACATCGGGGTTGCAGATCAATAAAAAGAATACAAATTCAAAAAACAAGATAATGAGATATTACAGTACAAATAGAGGACCCGGAATGGCAACGGCTAAGTTGGGAGACGTTGTGATACGAAGTCTGGCGGCGGATAAAGGTCTGTATATGCCTGAAATATTCGACGAGATTGATTGTCAGGATATTGCACAGATGAAAGATATGAGCTTTCACGAGATAGCCGATACCGTCGCTCAATTTTTCTTTGGCGACGATATGGACAGTCAGGCGCTTACGGATATTGTCAGCGATACGCTGTCGTTTGATACTCCTGTTGTCCAAGTCCACGATAATATCTACAGCCTCGAACTGTTTCACGGCCCTACGCTTGCATTCAAGGATGTAGGCGCTCGTTTCATGGCGCGGATGTTGAGTTATTTTATACTCCGCCGTGGACTGGACAAAGAAGTGAACGTGCTGGTAGCCACTTCGGGTGATACCGGCGGCGCTGTGGCTAACGGTTTTCTTGGCGTCGAAGGCGTCAATGTCTTCGTACTTTATCCTAAGGGGAAAGTCAGTCCTATACAGGAAAGTCAGTTTACAACGCTTGGCCGCAACATCACGGCGCTTGAGATTGACGGCACGTTTGACGACTGTCAGGCCTTAGTCAAAGCCGCTTTTGTGGACGAGGAACTGAACCGTCGCCTGCAGCTCACATCGGCCAACTCCATCAATGTAGTCCGTCTTCTGCCGCAGTCGTTCTACTATTTCAATGCCTACGCGCAGTTGGATAAGGCCGGTCGCGCCAACGAACTTGTACTAAGCGTACCGAGCGGTAATTTCGGCAATCTGACAGCCGGACTTTTAGCTTGGAAGATAGGTCTGCCTGTCAGTGGTTTCATTGCAGCCAACAACAGTAACGATGTGTTTCTTGATTATCTGCAAACCGGTCAATATACGCCTCGCCCCTCAGTTGAGACTTATGCCAACGCTATGGATGTCGGCGATCCGAGTAACTTTGCGCGTATTCTCGACATCTTCTACAAGAATCATTCTCAAATCTCCGCCTGTATTTCGGGCAGCAGATATGACAATCAGCAGATAGCTACAACCATTCGCAGTGTTTATGCCGCGCACAACTACCTGCTCGACCCGCACGGCGCTTGTGGTTATCAGGCTTTGGCCGACTACGGACTAAGTCCTTCGGAGACAGGTCTGTTTCTTGAGACCGCCCATCCCGCAAAGTTCAAGGAAACCGTTGACGGCATACTCGGCTCCGACATTGAGATACCGCTCAAGCTACAATCTTTCATGCGTGGCGAGAAGCACAGCATCCCTCTATCCAAAGAGTTCAATTCATTCAAGTCTTTCCTTATGAACTCCTAAAAAATGATGAACAGGATTAAAATGATTAAGATGATTGACAAGATTAAGATGATTAAGATTATTTACAGAATTCACAAAATTAAAATGATTAACAGAATTAACAAAATTTGCAAAATTAACAGAATTAATAGTTGTTCTCTGTTCACTACTCACTGTTCACTATTCACTATTCACTATTCACTATTCACTAACTTCTAACTTTATATATGAATCGTATAACACAACTATTTGAGACAAAGAAGAAAGATATTCTTTCGATATATTTTTGCGCCGGTTATCCCAAGGTGGATAGCACTGCGGAGGTCATACGCGCATTAGAGCATAACGGCGTCAATATGATAGAGATAGGCATCCCTTTCAGCGACCCTATGGCCGACGGTGTTGTGATACAGAATGCGGCGACGCAGGCGCTTCGCAACGGCATGTCGCTCGCTCTGCTTTTCGACCAGCTGAAAGACATCCGTAGCGATGTTGTAATACCCTTGCTGTTAATGGGTTATCTTAACCCTGTGATGCAGTACGGCTTTGAGAATTTCTGTCGTTCGTGTCGCGACTGCGGTATTGACGGCTGCATAATTCCCGACCTGCCCTTCGACGATTATCTCAATGATTTCAAGCCAATTGCCGAGCGTTACGGCGTGAAGGTGATAATGCTTATCACCCCTGAGACCTCCGATAAGCGAATACGCTTTATTGACGAGCATACCGACGGTTTTATCTATATGGTATCGTCGGCAGCTACAACCGGAGCGCAGCAGTCGTTCGACGAGCAGAAGCAGGCTTATTTTCGCCGCATCAACGCCATGTCGTTACGCAATCCGCGTATGGTAGGCTTCGGCATCAGCAATAGAGACACCCTTCGCGTCGCCTGCGACAACGCTTCGGGCGCCATTATCGGCAGCAAGTTTGTAACACTTCAAGGCGAAAACCCTTCGCCCGAAGCGGCAATCAAGCAGCTGTTAGCGGGGCTTTCGACCTCTCTTTTTTAGAGCTTGGTCGAGGATATAGAGTATCTGTCCGTTGATGCTGCGGAACTCGTCGGCAGCCCACTTCTCAATCGCATCCATTGTCTTGGTGTCGATGCGTAGCACAAAACTCTTTGTTTTACTGCTTTTTTCAGTCATTTCGTCTTGTTTAGTGCGGTTAATATTGCCGTCAACTCGTTAGGTTGATGTGTGCCAATCAATATCCTTGCTCCGTTGTTGAGCACAAGTTGCAAGCCCATATTACCCGACAGTGAAAAAGAAATGTTTGCTCCCCTGTTGATAAGCGCTTTGATCTGGAACTTCATCCCCCAACCGCCATATTCAAATAAAGGTTTGTACTGACGGACGTAGGCCTCTGAAATCGTCTCCCAGGCAAACAACTTATGTTTCCATTGGAAGGGGAGCATCTTCACATAGACCCCTTCGTCATTGACTATTGTTTCCATACTTATAAAGACAAGTAAGGCTATCACTGCCAAATGTGCTAATATCAAAATTAGAAAAGCCCAAATATCAGTAAGGCCTGTCTTCATGTATGTTGCTGTGCAAAATATCAGCGATGATGCAGGTAGCAAACTGAATACCCACGGCATCCGCTGCTTCTCATAAAACTCAATCATAAAATAAAGTTAGAAGTTAGAAAATAGAAGTTAGAAAATAGAAACTATGAGATTGCTTCATAACTCGCAAAATGTCAAAGCCTTCCGTCATTACGAGTCCCCATAAAAAATTTAAACAAGGGGAAATGACGCTGAAAATGATTGCGTCGACCGGATTCATATCAATAGAACTTTGATTGCGTCATTGGTAGTCCGTTAGGACTTGCATATCAATAGAAAAAAACATGTCTCTACGTTTTTCTCCGTAGGAGATTCACAGAAAAACAAACCGGATTATTTGAACGTGAATCCCCGATGGGGAAAAAGGAGTGGATGATACCGTGTTCTATTGATATGTATCCCCTACCGGGGATGCGACGTATTAATTCCTCCGTCATTGCGAAGCACGAAGCAATCTCCATTTTCAATTGGGCAGGGGCAAGCCCAGCCCCTACATTATCAATTGTCAATTGTCAATTATCAATTATACAGCGTTCCCGCGTTGATTACCGGTTGTGCGTGTTCGTCGCTGCAGAGCACTACCAGGAGGTTTGACACCATTGCGGCTTTCCTCTCGTCGTCGAGTTCGATAATTTGCTCTTCGGACAGTTTGGCGAGAGCGTGTTTCACCATACCGACCGCTCCATCGACTATCTTCTCGCGTGCGCTTATGATAGCATCGGCCTGTTGACGACGCAGCATCACAGCGGCTATTTCGGGCGCATAAGCGAGATAGTTAACCCGTGCTTCCATCACCTCTATACCGGCTATCGACAGCCGTTCATTCAGCTGTTTTTCGAGGAAGTCGTTTATCTCTTCGCCGCCGGAGCGAAGGCTCAATTTCTCGTCCTCGTTATCAGAGCTATCGTAGGCATACAGCCCTGCAACGGAGCGCAATGCAGCATCGCTCTGCACCTTGACGAAGTTCTCGTAAACCCGCATCTTGCCTCCAACATTGTCAATCTTCACGTCCGACTGGTGGTCGTCGATGTCGAACGAAGCCTTGTAAGTGTCCACAACCCGCCATACAAGCACCTGCCCAATCATTATCGGGTTACCTTGCTTGTCATTGACCTTGATAGGCTCGACGTCGAGATTGCGTGCCCTTAGCGTGAGATGCTTCTTGGTTAAGAAGGGATGCACCCAGAAGTAGCCGTCGTCCTTGATTGTACCTCGATACTTGCCGAAGAACAGCAGAACGATAGCCTCGTTTGGCTCTATCCTTACGAAGCCTGCCCAAAAGATGCAGTTGACGATAAGCAGCACGAAGAAGAGGATAAGGAGAGCCACTCCCAGCGCTTCGTTCTCGGAGATGATACTGTTTACAACCACTGCAAAAAGCAGGATGAGTGCAATGCAGAAGGCAATATTGCCTACTAAGACAGGAATACCGTTACACTTGACTCCTGAAAAGATTCTTTCGTTTGTATTCATACTAATTTAATTATAAAATGATATCAAAATGATGGCACAAAAGTAGAGGTTTTTTTTCAATCTACCAAATTTTTTGCGATTTTTTTTTATCTTTGTGGCTCAATAAGAGATAAAACGGTATGAAATCCGCATGTAAAACTTGCCTCAAGAGCATGAAGATAACGCTGATTCCATCCGACTTTTAATAGATAAATTAAGATATATGCGTATGAAACTGATTGATAATAAGTGCATTGTATTTTTGGTAGCGGTAATGATTACGGCTATGTCGGCGCAGGCGCAGCAGCAGCCTGACCCCGCCATACTGCAACTCATGCCTGAGATACCGTCGAATCTGACCGGGCCGCATCAACGCGCCCGGTATCTGGCCTCGCATTTCTGGGACAAAATTGACCTGAGCGACATTGATTTTCTGAAGAAAGACGATCTGCTGGAGCGTTTGTTTGTCGATTTTGCGGAGGTGCTGAGCCTCTTGCCCGGCGAAGAGCAAACGAAGTCGATTGATAACCTGCTCGCAAAATCCGAGGCAGCGCCGGACGCTTTTCGTTTCATTGTTGATTTAAGCGAAAAGTATCTCTACATGCCTGCTTCGGCTGTCGCGGACGAGGAGAAGTTTATCCCTTTCATGCAGTATGCCCTCAAATCGACCGCTTTGGAAGAGGTCGAAAAGATACGTCCTAAATTCCTGCTTGAGAATGTGCTGAAAAATCGCTTGGGGACTGTTGCCGTCGATTTCGCTTACACTTTGCCGAACGGAGAGACCGGCGATTTGCATGGGATTGCAACCGACTATACCCTGCTGTTTTTCAAGGACCCTGAATGTGAGGATTGTGCCGCCTTGACCAAACGGCTGATTTTCTCCGCCCTTATTAATGACGGGATTGCGCAAGGCAAGTTGAAAATTATTGCCGTCTATACCGGCGAAGACGTAGATGTCTGGAAACATCATGCTTCCGATGTGCTCAACTCGTGGATATACGCTCGCGATGCGGAGCAGCGAATCGAGACTGAGCAACTGTACGACGTCAAGCATTACCCGACGATTTATCTCCTGGGTAAGGACAAAAAAGTGTTGCTGAAAGACACTACAATCGAAAAAATAGAAGAGTACTTGAAAAAAATCTGAATATATGGAAGAAGAGAAAGTTAAACTTAGGGTTATGGGGCTGACAAACAGTCAGATACAATCAGGGGCTTATGCTCTTGTTTTAGCCGAGGAGGGCATGAGGCGGTTGCCTGTCATTGTAGGCACCTTCGAGGCGCAATCCATAGCCATTGCCATCGAAGGAATAAAGCCGCCGAGACCGCTTACGCACGATTTGGTAATAGCCTTAATCAAGTCAACCGGCATGACGATAACCGAAGTGTTCATATACAAGTTCGAGGACAGCGTTTTTTTCTCGGAGATAGTGATGACCGACGGAACGCAGTTCATTCACCTTGATTCGCGTACTTCCGACGCCATTGCCCTTGCGTTGAGGGCTGAATGCGCCATTTATACAACCGAATCAATAATGAAGGAGTGCGGTGTTGTGATTGATGAAATCAGTCGGCGAGACGAATCGGAAGAGGTCTATGACGAGGTTTCGGTTGACGATATAGGCGATGTTGAAAAGCTGAAAAAACAGATTGTCGCTTTGCCTGAAGCCGATTTGGAAGACCGTATGGGAAAAGCTGTTGCACGCGAGGATTATGAGCTTGCCAAGATTTACAGGGACGAGCTGCTTGAGCGAAAAAACAAGGAGAAATAAGTAGTTATGGAGCAGATATTTTACGTTCCTGAAATAGCTGTAAACCCGATTTTGCCGGTTGACGAATCCCGCCATTGCGTCAGTGTTCTGAGGCAGAAGCAAGGCGACAGGATAAGCGTAACGGACGGTCTGGGGAATCTATTTACGGCTATTTTGGAGGACGCCAATCCCAAGCGTTGCCGTTTGCAGATAATAGAACGCACGGTCCGCAAGCCGGATTGGAATTATGAAATTGAAATAGCCGTCGCGCCGACAAAAAGTATTGACCGGATGGAATGGTTTGTCGAAAAAGCTACGGAAGTGGGCATAAACAGAATCCGTTTTGTGAGGTGCAAACAATCCGAAAGACGTGAAATAAAACTGGAACGCCTTGTGAAAGTGGCTGTTAGCGCCATGAAGCAGTCTCAAAAGACAGTCTTGCCTCAGATAATCGAAATGACCGGTTTCAATGACGTAATCAATCACTCAACCGCCGCTTGCAGGATGATTGCGCATTGCGCGGGCGACGACAGGCGTTTGATGGGCGACGTTTACGAAACAGGAGCTAATGCGCTGATTCTGATTGGCCCTGAAGGAGATTTCAGCAGAGATGAGATAGATGGCGCTATTGCAAAGGGATTTCAGCCTGTTTCGCTTGGCGGTAGCCGTCTGCGCACCGAAACAGCGGC
>JAITPL010000225.1 GCA_031289445.1 Tannerella sp. | reverse complement strand
CAGCGCTACCACCCGAAGGCTTCGTCGCTCATCCAAACACCTTGCGCTTTCATGGTTTGCTCTATCACGTCACGCGCTACACCGTAGCCTCCGCAGAGAGGGGATATGTATTTCGCTATGGCTTTGATTTCGGGGTCGGCGTCGGAGGGGGCTACCGGTAAACCTACCCGAAGCATTATCTGATAGTCGGGCAGGTCGTCGCCGCAATAAACGATTTCGTCCTCACTGAGGGACGTAACGGCGATGAAATTTTCATAATCGACAAGTTTGATGCTGCTGCGCATATAGATATGTTTGATGCCCAGACGCTCGTAGCGAATGCGGACGGCTTCGGTATAACCGCCTGTAATAATGCCGACATGGAAGCCTTTACGGACAGCCAGCTGCAATGCAAAACCGTCTTTAATATTGACCGTTCGCATAGGGTCGCCATCCGGCGCAAGCGGTATGCGGTTCGACGACAGTACGCCGTCAACATCAAACACAAAGGCTCGTATCTTTTTTAAATCATAATTTATCATAACTGTAGGTGTTTTGAATTATTCTTGTTATAAGACTGTAAATTTCCTGTATTTCGGGGTCGCCGATAAGGGCGAGATGCCGGTTGATAACGTCGCGGTCGTTGCGTACGGCGGGGCCGGTTTGAGCGCTGCGAGGGTAGAGATCGAAAAACTTCCTTGCCGTCTCGTCAACCAGAGGCCGCAGAAGGTGACGGTCAATGCCCTGCTTTTCGAGTATGTGCGAGGCAAGCGAGTACATTGAGTTGACAAAATTGCAGGCAAACACGGCCGCTAAATGCAGGTACTGCCTTTCGCCGGAACTCATCCGCGAGACCGACCGCGACAAGCTGCCGGCTATCTCCATCAGTTCTCCGTCAACCTCCCGACTGCTCCCTTCAACCAGAAGAGGAACTTCGCTGAATGCCACCTCCCTATCCTTAGAAAAAGTTTGAAGAGGATAAATCACACCGTAGCGCTCGGCGAATCCCTCAAAAACGCTAAGAGGCAGACTTCCGGAGGTATGCACCCAGAGGCCTTTGTTGCTTGGCATCTGCGCAATCACGTCGGCAAGCGCGTCGTCTTTCAATGCGAAGACATATAAGTCGGCTGAATCGACAACCTGCTCAATTCGTTCCGCGACCTCGCAACGGAGCGCATCAGCCAGCGTTTGAGCGCTGTCGGTCGTGCGACTGTAAACCTGAAGAATCCCGTATCCCGCATCCTTCATCGCCTTCGCAAGATGTGTAGCCACATTGCCTGCCCCTATAAATATAACTTTCTTCATCATTATGCTTTCTACCTTCTATCTTCTACTTTCTACCTTTATTATGCCGTATATCTCAAAAAAACCGAGTGCAAAGTTAGGCAATAATTCAATATTGACAAAAATTATTGCTACTTTTGTGCCTCACAATGACTGTTATTTATACCCTCAATGATTGATAAACTCACTATAGATAAAATATTTGACGCTGCCCACATTGTGGATGTAGTGTCGGACTTTATCACCCTTAAAAAGAAAGGGGTGAGTTATCTTGGCCTCTGTCCCTTCCATGCCGACAAGTCGCCTTCGATGACCGTCTCGCCGGCAAAAAATATTTTCAAATGTTTTGCTTGCGGCGAGGGCGGCAACTCCGTGCACTTCGTCATGAAGCACGAGAAAATCTCCTACTACGAGGCCCTGCGCTATCTTGCGAAAAAATATAGCATAGAGGTGAAGGAGCGCGAACAGACCGACGAAGAAAAACGGCTCTCCACCGAGCGCGAAAGCATGATGATAGTCAATACGTGGGCGCAAAAGTTCTTCGCCTCGCGGCTCTACGAGCATCAGGAAGGTCAAACCGTCGGGTTGCCTTATTTCGTGGAACGCGGTTTCAGGGAGGATATTATTCGCAAGTTTCAGTTGGGCTACAGCCTCAATAAGCGCGACGACCTCTATCAGGAGGCCGTCCGGCAAGGCTACAACGAAGATTATGTGATTAAAACCGGACTTGTCTATCGACGCGACGACGGAGTTGCCGCCGACCGCTTTCACGGACGTGTGATATTTCCTGTGCATACCTTGAGCGGTAAGGTTGTGGCTTTCGGCGGACGTATTCTGGGGAAAAAAGACAAGGTAGCCAAATACGTCAACTCGCCCGAAAGTGAGATATACCACAAAAGCAACGAGCTGTACGGTATCTTTTTCGCCAAACAGGCAATGCAGAAAGCCGATAAATGCTTCCTTGTAGAGGGTTATACCGACGTTATCTCCATGCACCAGAGCGGCATCGAGAACGTGGTAGCCTCTTCCGGTACGGCGCTCACTGCGGGACAAATACGCCTTATACACCGCTTTACAAATAATATTACCGTCCTCTATGACGGCGATGCGGCGGGTATCAAAGCGGCTATTCGGGGTATCGACATGCTGCTCGAAGAAGGCATGAACGTTAAGGTCGTACTGCTGCCCGAAGGTGAAGATCCCGATTCGTTCGCCCGCTCGCATAATTCGTTCGATTTCAACCTTTTCATCAACGTAAACGAGGTGGATTTTATACGCTTCAAGACCGAACTGCTACTCAAGGATGCAGGCGACGACCCCTTGCGAAAAGCGCGTTTAGTGAAGGAGATAATGGAATCGATAGCCGTCATCCCCGACAATATCACCCGCTCGGTTTATATTAAGGATTGCAGTCAGAGGCTCGACGTCAAAGAGCAGGTGCTCATAGATGAAGACCGCAAAATAAGGCAACGGAACACGACGCGCCCACATCAACCGGCTGCAAATACGGCCACAAATCCGGTCGAATCTGTTAATTCAGTTAATTCAGTTAATTCAGTTGAATCTATTGAATCCGTCGAATCTGTTAATTCTGTTGAGTCTGCAAATTCCGCAAATTCCGTTAATTCTGTCCACCCACCCCTTCCTACTTGGAAAGTTTCCCAAAAGTACGAAGCGACATTGATACGTTATATTATTCGTTACGGCGAGAAGATTGTTTACGAAGAGCCGCGAAAAATACGTGTAGCCGAATACATAGCCGAAGAACTGCAAAACGACGATATAGTATTTCAGAACCAACTTTACAGACGGATTTTCGATGAGGCGGTAGAGCATTGTGCGGAAGAAGGATTTGTTGCCTCCAATTATTTCCTCACGCATATAGATGAAGATATAAGCAAGTTGGCTACCGATATGATCAGCAATAAATACACGGTAAGCAAGTTTTTTTCAGACAAGACCGACAACTACGTTTTTGAAGACGAAGCGCAGATACGCGAGCGCGAGCGGGCGAAGTTAGAACGCTGGGTTTATCACGATATTCTGGTGCTCAAAAACGAGTATGTCAAGGATGATATAGCCAAACTCCGCAAGCAGTTGAAAGACGCACAGCAGGATGAAACGCAGGTAGTAGAGATTCTCACGAAACTAATCAAGCTCGACCGCCTTAAATGCAAGGTCGGCAAAGAGCTTGGCGAACGGACAATCACAGGATTAAGCAAATAACCCGAAAAAATTAAGGCGTAAGATTCAAAAGCATGTTGTATAACATACTGCATTCCGGGTAAATCATGGGAAATTTAACACTTTTCGAGAACAATGTGTCAAAAAATGTCGTATCTTTGTGCCGTTTTTAGAGGCGAATTTTTAGCCAAAGAGACGCAACAAACTTTTTTAGTCATTTAACACGTTGAAAATTATGAAGTTACAAGAAAATTCAGGCCGCTCGGCAACCCCGCTTGAAGCCGTCGGCAAGAACGAACTCAGGGGTCTTGCAGTTATTATGTTAAAGAGAATTTATCTGACAGTATTACTGTTTGCATACGGAAGTGGTGCATACGGTCAATCTTTTTTGGAACACAGGATGGAACGTGTAAATGCGACGGTAAATATGCCTTCTTATTTCGAGGTCTCTAATAATAAGGATATTATTAGTGTTACCGAGATTGATCTAAACGACAGTTTAGATATAAATAGAGTTTATCGCGGTCAAAGAGCGTACGGACCAAATGCGTTTGTTTTTCTATTTGGACATGTTGTTTCTATTTTAAGACATGAAAGTAAAGAATATGTTGTTTTTGTAGAAACTATGATAGGCAGAGGAGATGCTGCACATGGCGATATAAAGACCCATGATACCAAAATATACACGTTAAACGAAGTTCTTCCTTTTTCGAGGATAAAACATGACTTTAACTTTGGAACCACATTCCGATCAGACACGTTTGAGGAAGTTTATGCCCTGGACTTAATGCTGACTCATTACCCGAAAGAACGTGCCAAAGAGTTGTTTAATGCCGAAGCTATGGTAATGTATCCATTCGATTTGGAGGGTAATGTATATGAGGACAAATATGCGGTTTGCCGGGCTGTTGTAGCCGAAAAAGACGGATTGAGTTTCTTTCTGTATTATATGATGACCATAGACAATTTCAGAAACTTCGACAAGTTTTTGGATGATATGAAAGGAGTTTTCAGGTTTAAAGATACAGATAAATGACGATATCCGTTGCGCTCTGCACATACAACGGCGTTGAATTTTTAACGAAACCGTTAGCTTTGATTGCGTATCTCGGATATTTTGGAATTTAATTTTTAGAATCAGTCAAAAGAAAAACACGAATTAAGGCGTAAGATTCAAAACATGTTGTATAACATACTGCATTCCGGGTAAATTATGGGAAATTTAACACTTTTCGAGAACAACATGTCAAAAATAGTTGTATCTTTGTACCGTTTTTAGAGGCAAATTTTTAGCCAAAGAGACGCAACAAACTTTTTTAGTCATTTAACACATTGAAAATTATGAAGTTACAAGAAAATTCAGGCCGCTCGGCAACCCCGCTTGAAGCCGTCGGCAAGTACGAACCCCGGAGGCGCTCCGGC
>JAITPL010000180.1 GCA_031289445.1 Tannerella sp. | reverse complement strand
CTGCATTTTTGTAAAGGCGGTCCATATCTCCCCAGATGGCGATGGCTATACCTTTGGCGTCGTCGTCCATACTGATGTCTCTGACCGACATGAAATTCCCGAAGTTAGAGTTGTTATTGGCATAATCGCCGACAAAAAACTTCGACAGTCCTGCTCTGTAGTTATTGTCGTTTACAGAGACCAAGGCCCCCGCAGTAGCCGCGATGCTCGTCACTTTTATATCGGCCACGGTGTAGCTGATTAAAAACGGCGGTCGCAGGTTGTTCAGTTTCAACTCCGCTTTGCTTCTATCGACTTCGCTTTTCACAGCCGAAAGGATAGAGTTTTGCTGGGCTGGTATTTGGTTCAAAGTCGAAGCGACGGCCAACAGCGCAGAAAGGGTAGCGTTTTGCTGGGCTGATATTTGGCTCGCAATCGAACTGACGGCCAACAGCATTATTATGATATAATATTTTACTCGCATAGTTTTATAATTTATAGTTATTAACTTCATGGTCTTTCCAGGATAGGAGGTTGTGTTTGTGATTTCGATTTCTTCTGTGTTTCAATCATCTTGATGTACAAGGTCGGACACACGCAGGAGACAGGCAGTGAGCCTGATTCGGCGCCGCAATATCCGTTGAAAGCGCCATGGTCGTCGCCGCAGGCAACTACTTGCGAGAATATCGACAAGGGTGTTCCTACCAGATCAACGCCCCGCACCAGTTCGTCGGGACGTCCGTCGGCAAATATCTTGTAAACGATTAGGGGTGTAACGTTGAATGCGTTCGGCATATATCTGCCGGTGGTAGTGAATCCGCCCGAAACCTTATCGAACAAATATCCGTACTCTTTCTGTTCTTGCTTCAACTGGTCGGTAAGCAACTTGCGCAGTTCTTTGGTTGACTTGGGCCGGCTCGACTCGATAATCATGTTTGATTGACGTGTCACGTTATCGTATTGAATCACCGCGCGTCCGTGTCCGTTTGAGTTCGGGAAACCTTCAATCGGAACGCGGCTCGTCAGAAATGCGTTGAGGATGCCGTCTTTTACTATGTCCACCCGCTGACCGCGTACGCCTTCATCATCAAAAACATAGTATCCGTTTAGCGGAATACCTTTGTAGTACTTCAACTGAGAGTCGTAGAAGATTGTGATATCTTTGGGCAGAACAAGCTGTCCGAGCTTCTTTTTGAATGTCTGGGCGTCGGAATCTTTTTTCAGTCGGGCGCCTTCAACTCTGTGTCCGAATATTTCATGAAAAAACACTCCGGCGGCTTCGGCGGTCATCAGCGCAGGCCCCGAATACGACTCGACCACAGATGCTTTCCGCAATCTGGACAGCATGGCGCTCATCTCTTTGGCGTCCTTTATCACTTGCTCGTCCGACGGAAAGTCTTTTATTTCCTTGGCGTAATAGCTTTGATACAAAGGCAGCGACATGCCGTCCTCCGCAACTGTTTCAATGTCTATCATCAGCCGGTAAGCGTAGGCATTCTCGACTATTTCGCTGCCTTCGGTATCGACAAAATATTTCCTCACCAACTCAATGCTAATGCTGGCGCTGCCGGAAAGGATGTCTTTATTGTTATTGAAAACAGCGCTGAATTTTTTCAGCTTTTTAGTCCATTCGGCCTCATCAAACTTCATATCCTTGAGCGGTTTGACCGGCTCAAAATATTTCTCGGCTTTCTCTTGCGAAAAATCGTTTGACTTGTCCTCTGCCTCGACCTTGACAGCCACGTTAGCCTTCACGTTGTCGAACTGCTTGATAGCGTCCTTATAGACTTCGTCGGTAGCCCTCCACACGTCGGTCCGTATGGCTATCGGATTGTCGTCAAGCGCTATTGTACCGGCGCCGGGCGAAACCCAACCGGAATTACTGCCCCGCAACTCGCGCGTATTATCCAACTCGTAGCTGCCGACGTGGATATCTACGTTAAATATTCGGTTATGCCTTGGGTACGAGCCGATCAAATCGCCAAACGAGGTCCTGATATTGTGCGATTGAATGTCGTGCACGCGATAGCTCATGTAATAAGCAGGCACAGGCCGCGACTTAAACACGGCAAAATTCCGGTCTAACTCACCTTTCAGGATGTCTGTAAGCTTATCCTGAGCAAATGTCATCTGCGCAATGAAGGCGAACAACATGAAAAATTTCAACTTTTTATTCATAGTAAATTGATTTATAATTTCCGCAAATATACGGAATTTTATTTAATTACCGACATCGCGAACAACTTTGTCGCTTGTCTTGTCGTAATCGAGGCTTACCTCGTCGCCCTGTTTAACCTCTTCGCGGATGATGATGTCGGCAAGTTCGTCTTCGACATACTTCTGTATAGCGCGTTTCATCGGACGGGCGCCATACTGCACGTCGTAGCCTTTAGAGGCAATAAAGTCGCGTATCCGGTCGGTTATCTTTATCTTGTAGCCGCTCTCGCCAATACGGCTAAGCACGGTTTTCAGCTCTATATCAATGATTTTGTTGATTGATTCCTTTTCGAGCGGGTCGAAGATAACTATATCGTCCACGCGGTTGATAAATTCGGGCGAGAATGTCTTGTTGAGCGCCTTTTTGATAACGTTTTGAGCCACCTCGCGGTCTGTTTGCTCGCTGTTTCCGGGATGGAAACCTATGCCGCGACCGAAATCCTTCAACTGTCGAGTGCCTATATTGGAGGTCATTATCAGGATAGTGTTCTTGAAGTTTATCTTGCGTCCGAGGCTGTCGGTCAGATGTCCTTCGTCGAGCACTTGCAGCAGCAGGTTGAACACGTCCGGATGCGCTTTTTCCATCTCGTCGAGCAGGACGATAGAGTAGGGGTGACGGCGCACTTTTTCGGTCAGCTGACCTCCGTCTTCATAGCCCACATATCCCGGAGGCGCTCCTATAAGCCGCGATACGGCAAACTTTTCGAGGTACTCGCTCATATCTATGCGGATAAGCGAATCGGGTGAGCCGAACAGAAATTCAGCCAGCACTTTCGTGAGATAAGTCTTGCCTACGCCTGTCGGCCCTAAAAACATAAAAGTGCCGATCGGCTTATTTGGGTCTTTGAGGCCTATACGGTTGCGCTGAATAGCTTTCACAATTTTATGAACAGCGTCATCCTGACCTATAACTTTGTTTTTCAGAATATCTTCCATTTCGAGCAGGCGCAAGTTTTCCGACTTGGCTATACGCTGCACCGGCACGCCCGACATCATCGCCACTACCTCTGCAACCTTCTCTTCATCGACAGTCTCGCGATGTTCCTGCATCTTCCTGTTCCATTCGTCCTTGGCGGCTTCAAACTCTGCAATCAGATTGCGTTCCTTGTCGCGATAGCCAACTGCCAGCTCGAAGTTCTGCACCCTGACGGCAGCCTGTTTTTCTTCCTTGACGGCCTCTATCTGCTTCTCCAAGTCCTCGATATGCTGCGGCACAACGATATTCGAGATGTGCATCCGCGAGCCGGCTTCGTCCAAAGCATCTATGGCCTTGTCAGGGAAATTGCGGTCGTTGATATAGCGGTCTGTCAGTTTGACACACGCTTCGAGGGCGTTGTCGGTATAGCGGGTATTGTGGTGGTCTTCGTAACGCTCTTTTATATTATGTAGAATCTGAAGTGTTTCCTCAGCCGTTGTAGGGTCAACGATGACCTTCTGAAAACGCCGTTCCAGAGCGCCGTCACGCTCTATGCTGTTGCGATATTCGTTGAGGGTAGTAGCGCCAATGCACTGTATCTCGCCACGCGACAGAGCGGGCTTGAGTATGTTGGCTGCATCCATGGAGCCGGAGGCCGAGCCTGCGCCTACCATAGTATGTATCTCGTCGATAAACAGAATGATGTCGGTGTTCTTGGCCATCTCGTTGATGATGGATTTGATACGTTCCTCGAACTGTCCGCGATACTTGGTGCCTGCCACCAAAGCTGCCAAATCAAGGTTTACTACCCGCTTATTGAACAGCGAGCGCGAAATCTTGTGTTGCATAATCCTCTGCGCAAGTCCTTCGACAATGGCCGATTTGCCTACTCCCGGCTCGCCTATAAGCACCGGATTGTTTTTCTTTCGGCGGCTCAGTATCTGCGCCAGCCGCTCTATCTCTTTCTCGCGACCGACGATAGGGTCAAGCCGCCCCTCGGCAGCTGCTTTTGTCATGTCGAAACCGAAAGCGTCGATAGTCGGAGTATCCGCATTGGTTACTTTAGTAGCCTGTTTGGCGCTTGTCTTGGCCTCGCTCCTCGGTTGTGTCTGCTTAGTCGATTCTTCTTCCTCCTCATCGTCGTCGCTCTCTTCGTCCTCGGTATAACCGCTCTTAATCAGTGGCGGAACAACGTGGTCTGTAGTTTGCGCTATATGATTGTAAAACTCGCCGTAAGTAATGCCCATCGTCTCAAGATATTTCGTTACAATATTGAGTTTGTCTTTCAAAACCGAGAGTATCAGGTGCTCCGTACCGGTCTGGGGGCTTTTCATCTGAAACGATTCGAGCGTGCTCAACTTCAATGTCTGCTCGGCCGAAGCGCTTATTTCTATATCGTTAATCGACATGACAGTTCCACTATCATGATCATTGCACAAGTTGCGTTCAATACTCTTTTTCAGTTCTCTCAAATCGACGTCCATTTCGCGCAGTATCCGGCAGGCTTTACCCTCGCCGTCGCGCAAAACCCCAAGCACAAGATGCTCGGTCTCGATTATATGATTTTGCAGCCGCGAAGCCTCTTCCCGACTATATTCAATCACCTCGCTTAACCTCTTTGTATAATTGTTCTTTATCATAAAGCAATTTTATATTATTTATAACGACGGTATTACAATAATCGTGCCATAAAGGTAATAATTTTATTTCAACTTGATAATTTCGCTGCCGGCGAGCAGGAAAGCGCCTGTGCCATACACTTCCCAACTGTCGGCGCTGAAATTACGGCGCGGGTCGGCGCCTACAGGCTGTACCCAACCTACGCGACCTTCTTCGTTTACGCATTTATTGAGCGCTACCCAGGCTTTCTCGGCTGCCGGACGATAAGTCGCCGCATCAAGCAAACCGTTGTTCACGCCCCAGGCCAAAGCGTAGCAGAAGAAGCCCGAGCCGCTTACTTCGCCGCCGGGGTATGCTTCAGGGTCCAGAAGGCTTGCTCGCCAAAGGCCGTCTTCCTGTTGTATCTCAACAATGCGGGCGCTCATTTCCTTATATAATGATTCGTAGAAAGGGCGATTGGGATAGTTGGCAGGCAGTTCTTGCAGGAGGCGGACCAGACCGCCCATCACCCAGCCGTTGCCTCGCGACCAGAATATCAGTTTGCCGTTTTGTTCGTATCTGTCGGTGGAGTCGCCTTTGATGACATAGTAAAGATCGCGCGCAAACAGACGTTCCTGCTTGTTGTAGAGCAGGTCGTAGCACTCGCGATAATACACGTCCATTGAATCTATAAGACTGTTGTCGCCGATTGTCCTGCTCAGTTTGACGAGCGCCGGAGGCCCCATGAAAAGAGCGTCGCACCACCACCATTTGATGACCTGTACGCCTCGATAAGGATACGGATTGGCAAGAAATTTACTGATTGAATCTATCGTAGGTTGCAGCAGTGAGGCGTCTTGCTTCAGTTTTCCCGAGCGATACAAGTCGATATAAGTCTGACAAATAACATGGTCGTCGGCATGAAACCAGCGATTTCCGGGCTGCCATTTGTTTGAATCGCTCGCCATGGCAATCATCGAGTTGTAAAGTCGCTCGGAGCCGGTCGTTTGCCATGCAGCAAACACGCCGGCA
The DNA here is from genome assembly GCA_031289445.1 of Tannerella sp. Taxonomy (GTDB): domain Bacteria; phylum Bacteroidota; class Bacteroidia; order Bacteroidales; family Tannerellaceae; genus Tannerella. Next base: position 12,446 of record JAITPL010000180.1, on the reverse strand, counting down.
TAGAAAGCGCCGTTTGTCCAGTCGCGCTGACTGTGAAGCGGGTGCGCAACCTGCCATTCGGCTGTCTTGTTCAGTATTTCCTTGATATACGAAGCATCAAAAAAATCTACGCTATCTGTCTTCGTCTTACAGGAGGTACAGAAAAAAACCGTAACCACAAGGCATAAAATCAAACTTCTGATACTCATAAGCATATATTTTAAGGGGATTAGTACTTGGCTGCTTGAGCTATTCTCTTTGGTATTTCGGTGTTGTCAATCTTTTGAGTAAAGAGATTGGCGCCGGCGCCAATAGCGAAGACAGGCACATAACCGGCTGAATGTGAGGTTGTAGCCCATCCTACTCGCGCTATATCGTTCAGTATCTGCTTGGCTTTGGCGGCAAGCTGCGAGTTCTGCGAATAGAGGTTTTCGTCCTTGGCGTCTCTGTTTTTGGCTATTGTGGCTTCGTAAGTATCCCGCAGGATTTTTTCGTTCTCCCAATTGATCGGTACATCGCGCCAGAAGCCCATAGACTCTGTCAGTAAGCCTTTTACGTCTTCCCATGACGGCTTGCCACTCTTCGACTTAACCAATTCGTTGATGAGTTTGGTCAGTTCGTCCTGCGACTGTTTCTGATACTGTAAGCACTTGATATTCAGGCTTCCACGACCTGCTGTGATACCGCCTGTATCATGGTCGGCCGAGATAATTATCAGCGTCTCGTTGGGATGCTTTTTATAGAACTCGAAAGCCACCTTGATAGCCTCATCCATATCAATCACTTCTTGAATAACCGTGGCCACATCGTTGCCGTGACCCGCCCAGTCGATTTTTCCGCCTTCGAGCATCACGAAAAATCCCTTTTTATTGTCTTTCATCAGGGCTTCGATAGCGGCCTCCGTTATCTGCTTGAGTGTGAGATCGTTTGCTTTGCGGTCGATAGCCGACGGCAGTTCGTTGGCATTTTCCCAATCCTTTTGCAGCAAAATGATTTTGCCTGCTTTGGAAGCGCCGGCCTTGAACTCGTCATAGCCATGAAATATCGTGTAACCGGCCTTTTCAATCTGCGGATATATATCCGGCGCTTTCGACTTGTCGTAGAGCACGTCACGGTTATAGAAACTGCCGCCTGCAAAGAAGTCAAAGTTCGACTTGATAAGGTCTTGCGATAGCTCATAGTACATGCCGCGGTCTTTCTGATGGCCGTAGAACGAGGCCGGAGTAGCATGATTGATAGGTACCGTTGATGCTATGCCAACTTTTTTGCCTGCCTTTTTGGCTTTCTCGGCTATGGTTTCAATAGGCTGATTATCAGGATCTACACCTATATAACCGTTATTTGTTTTCTTTCCGGTCGCCAATGCTGTACCGCTGGCTGCCGAATCGGTAACATCGTTATTGTACGAAAAGGTGGTAACCAGCGAAGCTGAAGGGAACTGCGTCATCTGTAATGAGGCCGAGCCGCGCTCGCCCTTGAGGGCTGACAGATAAACCTCGGTGATATTGACCTGGTTGACTCCCATGCCGTCGCCGATAAAAAAGAATACATATTTAGCTTGTCCGAACAATGCTTGCGAACAGGTAAATACAACTAAAAGAACTGTAATCAAGTAAATCTTTCTCATATTAAATAAAATTATGTTGTTAAAATCGCGACAAAGATACAAATTGTTTTTCAAACAAACAATTTATTTGTATCTTTGTGGCATGATTGAACGTATTTATATACTTGAAAACGTTGACCCGCTTACGTTTTACGGAGTCAATAACTCTCATTTGCAACTTGTTAAGAATCTCTTCCCCAAGTTGCGGATAGTGGCGCGCGGCAACGTGATGAAAGTCATCGGCGACGAGGATGAATCGGAAAATTTCCTTCGCAAGATACGCGAGATAGAGAAATATTGCGAATCGTTCAACAGCATAACGGAGGACGTGATTACCGGCATAGTTCGCGGCGAGAAGATAGAGGTCGAGAAGCAGGACAATATCATTATCTACGGCATGAACGGCAAGGTTATAACAGCGCGTTCGGAGAATCAGCAGAAGCTGGTCAAGAGCTTCGACGATAACGACTTGGTTTTTGTCGTCGGGCCTGCCGGGTCGGGCAAGACTTACGTGGCTATAGCTTTGGCTGTCAAGGCGTTGAAGAACAAGCAGGCGAGGCGGTTGATATTGAGCCGTCCGGCAGTCGAGGCCGGCGAGAAATTAGGCTTCCTTCCGGGCGAGATGAAGGACAAGCTCGACCCGTATCTACAGCCTCTCTATGATGCTTTGCAGGAGATGATACCTTCGGCCAAGCTCAAGGAGTTTATGGAGAACAACACCATTCAGATAGCGCCGCTTGCATTCATGCGGGGCAGGACGCTGAACGACGCCGTAATCATCCTTGACGAAGCGCAGAACACTACGAAGCTTCAGATAAAGATGTTCCTTACAAGGCTCGGCGTTAACGCCAAGATGATTGTTACCGGCGACACTACGCAGATAGACTTGCCGCCAACGGCGAAGTCGGGTCTCGTTCACGCGATGGAAGTTCTCGAGCATGTTCCGGGCATCGGACGTATCCGTTTCGAGAAGAAAGACATCGTCCGCCACAAGTTAGTGCAACGCATTGTCGAAGCATACGAGAAAACTTAAAAATTAAATAAATTATGAAAGCATTTACAAGTACAGAGATTCAGTTTCCCAGAGGGAACGGATTTTATCGCGGCAAGGTTCGCGACGTTTATTTTATCAGTTCCGACAAGTTAGTCGTGATAGTAACCGACCGTATTTCGGCCTTTGATGTGGTTTTACCCAAGGGTATTCCTTATAAGGGTCAGGTACTCAACCAGATAGCGGCAAAATTTCTTGACGACACTCAGGATATTTGTCCTAACTGGAAGCTTGGCACACCCGACCCGAACGTTACGGTCGGTATCTGCTGTCAGGGTTTTCCGGTAGAGATGATTGTGCGCGGCTATCTGTGCGGTAGCGCCTGGCGTGCCTACCAAAGCGGCGCCCGCGAGATTTGCGGCATACGGCTACCCGACGGTATGCGCGAGAACGAGAAGTTCCCGACTCCTATAGTTACGCCTACAACCAAGGCGGAGCAGGGTCAGCATGACGAGGATATATCGAAAGAAGACATTATAGCGCGGGGTCTCGCCTCGGCGGACGATTACGCCGTGATTGAGAAATATGCGCTCGCCCTCTTTGCACGCGGCACGGAGATTGCCGCCCAACGCGGATTGATACTCGTTGATACCAAGTATGAGTTTGGTAAGCGCGACGACAAAATATATCTTATGGACGAGATTCATACCCCCGACTCCTCGCGTTACTTCTACTCGGATGGCTATCAGGATCGCTTCGAGAAAGGCGAGCCGCAACGACAACTGTCTAAGGAATTTGTGCGCGAGTGGCTGATGGAGAACGGTTTTCAAGGTAGGGTAGGGCAGCAAGTTCCCGAAATGACGCCCGAAATCGTCGAAGCCATATCTAACAGATATATAGAGCTTTACGAAAAGATTACAGGCGAACAGTTCGTCAGGGAAGACGAGAGTAAAGAGCGTCATATCGGTATCTATGGCCGTATATACGAGAATACGATGAACTATCTTTTCAGCATAGGGGTTGACTATATAATGTAAACTGGATGAAAAAATTGTACGGTTTGATAGGTTATCCGTTGGGACACTCGTTCTCAAAGGATTATTTTAATAACAAGTTTGCCTCTGAAGGCATTGATGCAGAGTATATTAATTTCGTGATTGAGGATGTCAGCGACCTGAAGTATGTCTTGCGCGAAAACCCTGCCTTATGCGGTCTGAACGTTACTCTGCCTCACAAGGTCAACGTCATCCCGCTACTCGACGGCATCACCGAGAACGCAAGTAATATCGGGGCAGTCAATGTGATTAAGTTCAAGCGCGGCACGTTCGGCAAGCTGATTCTTGAGGGGCATAACTCGGATATAACCGGCTTCAAGCAGTCGGTACAACCGCTGCTCACCGAGAAGCACAAGTACGCGCTGATACTCGGTACCGGCGGCGCATCGAAAGCTATCTATCACGGATTGAAGCAGTTGGGCGTCTATGCCACATTCGTTTCGCGCACGCCGCAAGAGTTCTGCATCACATACAGCGATATCAACCAGCACACGCTTGACTACTACAAGGTGATTGTCAACGCCACGCCTTTGGGGATGTATCCCAAGACCGAGACTTGTCCCGAACTGCCCTACGAGTGTTTGACGCCCGATCATATCCTTTACGACTTGATTTATAATCCCGACGAGACGCTTTTCATGAAGCGCGGACGCGAGCGTGGCGCCACCGTCAAGAACGGCCTCGAAATGTTGCTTCTCCAAGCCTTTGTCTCATGGGAGATATGGAATAAAGAATAAAGTTGTCGGATAATCCAATTCGTTGATTAGCGAATCTTTGGAACTCGTGGGAGATATGGAATAAAGAATAGTGTTAAATATTCTTAAATTTCTTCTATCTCTACCTTTTTCTTGCCGATAAAGATGACGGACAGGTAGCGGACGTCGGTACGATCGCGGAAGAGGTGCGAGGCGCGATACTTGGCCAACTGCTCGCGCGACTGCTGTTTCTTGGCCTCAATTACTGTCGCCTTTCCCGCGTCTTTCTGCTTGACATACTTTATCTCCCAAACCCATTCGTATGGCATATCGCGGAATATCCCGCTGCGCATCAGGTAGATGTCGGTAACGCCCTCCGAGACCTCCATCTCTGAAATCGGAATAAAGTACTTGCCATAAAAGAGGTTAGTCAGCAGTATTATTTTCAGATACTTCTCATCAAACTGTCGCAGGTCTCTATCCGAGAGCTTGCTGACAAAAACCGTGCTGATATATTCGATGAATTGCTGAGCCTTGCCGTCGAAAGCAAGGTCGTAAGTAGCGCCTGACAATATACTGAAGTCTTCGCGAATCTTCTCGTTGCGATCACGTGTCAGTTTCGAGATATACTCCAAATAAACCATTTTGATGGAATAGTTGGGGATTGTAAGCATAGGTTTTGGAGTAGTGTTGTCGATGGTCAGCAGGCCGAAATAGAAAAGGAGTGACACGAAGCGGCTGCTTTCGGTCAACTCGTTAAGCGAAAATTTGGGTATAACTTCACCTCTAATACTGCCATTGTTCACAATATCCATCAACTGTTGACGGTTTTCTTCCCTGCGGAACAGCATGGATATCCGACCGTAATCCATCTTGAGGTTCTCGTCAATCAAATCTTTGTTTTCGTTTTTGAACTTGAGGATTTGATTGAAGATATAAAGCATCATTGATGGGTTATAGACTGGGTTTTCGCCCCTGCTGTGAAAGAGATAGCCGTTATATAACTTTTTGAGGTCAATATTAATCCACGATGGATCGATATTCGCTTCACGTATCAGATATTCAACTTCTTCGTGCGTGAAACCGAGAATTTCGTTATAAGTCGGGTCGAGCGAGATGTTGTTCGAGATATTAAACCCGCTGGTCATATCGTCGAGCATGATAGGGGTGATGCCGACAATCAGGATACGTTCGATAACGGTTTTACTGTTTATTTTCAGCGTCTCGTAGAAATCGCGCACTATACTGTTTGCACCCACCATTTTGCGATAGTACTCATCTCCATCTCCTTCGCCCGTAGCGATGATATCGTTGGCAAAATGGTCGTACTCGTCGATGATTATGAAAACTTTCTTGTCGTTTTTTTTCGCCAGACTGAAAACAAGATTCAAAGCCGCAATGCCGATGCGACCGTTAGCGCGATCCAATTCATCCGAAACAGTCTCAGCATTTGGAATTATATCCCGATGCGATAAAAAACAGTTGCTTACAGCCCCTTCAATCCTTCCGGCAAACGATTCTCTAAAACGCTCTTCGCTTGTAGTATCCAAGCCCGAAAAATCCAAGTCCAGAACTACATAGTTGTTCTTGTTTGGCGTCGGATGTTTGCCGATATAGAGATCACCGAAAAGGCGTTCAAACTTATCCGCCATTCCAAAATCATAGTAATGTGACAACATGTTGAGGAACAAACTCTTGCCGAACTTGCGCGGACGAGTAAAGAACAAGTTTCTATTCGACTCATTTTCAATGTATTCAACGAATCGGGTTTTATCCACATAGACGTAATTACTAGTAATTAACGTCTCGAAATTCGACATGCCGTAAGGCAGTTTTCTTGGCTTTTTTGCTTCCATAAGCTTCTATTTTGTGCACAAAGATACAAATTAAAATCGTATTACGAAAATTCCATATCGGCGAAAATCTCATCTGCGTGCCTTTCGTTGCCGGAAAAAATTTGCAGCGCAAAGTAAAAATAAACAACATAATCATAGAAAAATATCTTATTTCCGATAAAATCACTATCTTTGTGGCCTGATTTAACAATAAAAAGATGATTAGACCCGATTATTTATTCGAAAGCAGTTGGGAAGTTTGCAACAAGATGGGCGGCATTTATACCGTTCTGGCCTCCAAAGCCCGCACACTGACCGACGACTTTCACGACAACATCATTTTTATTGGCCCCGACCTTAACACTGTACCGGATGACTTCGAGGAAGACGCCTCGATGTTTGAGGTATGGAAAGCGTCCTTGCCCAAGGACCTTAAAGTCAGGACCGGGCGGTGGCGAGTGCCCGGCAAGCCAATAGCTATGCTTGTGGCCTATAAGACGTTCTACGACCGTCGCGATGCTCTTTATTACGAGATATGGGAGAGCTTCAAAGTCGATTCGTCGCACGCCTACGGTGATTACGACGAGTCGTGCATCTTCGCATACTCCGTCGCTTTGGTCATTGAGAGCTTCTATAGGTTTCACCGGCTGGAAACCAAGCATGTAGCAGCGCTTTTCAACGAGTGGATGCTCTGCATGGGCGCACTGTATCTTCAAAAGAAGGTACCCCGGATAGCAACTCTCTTTACTACGCACGCAACCACGACAGGCCGCTCTATTGCAGGCCATGACAAGCCCCTCCACAGCTGTCTGCACCACTTCGTCGGCGACCAGATGGCGAGGGAACTCAACGTCGAAGCCAAACATTCGTTAGAGAAGCAGACTGCTCATTATATTGACTGTTTCACGACTGTGAGCGAGATAACAGCCATCGAATGCCGTCAGTTGCTTGACCGGGCACCCGACGTCGTTACGCCAAACGGTTTCGAGCGCGAAATTGTGCCGCCCGCCGAGCAATATTCCGCAAAACGCGCAGCGGCAAGGGCTACACTAATCCGTACGGTAGAAAAACTGACCAGATATGCTGTTGCCGAAGACGCTTTTCTTGTAGCCACAAGCGGGAGATACGAGTATAGGAACAAAGGCATTGACGTCTTTTTGGATACAATGAACGAACTGCGCACAAACACCGGTCTCAAACGCCAAGTCGTGGCATTTATAATGATTCCGGCCGATGTGCACGATGTGCGAGCCGACCTCAAGTATCTGCTCGCAAACGATACCGTACCGGCGAAAGGCTTGCAAACACCTTTTCTCACTCACTGGCTCAAGGATATGAGTCATGACCGAGTGATGAGCCGTATCCTCTCCACAGGATTCACCAACACGCCGAAAGACAATGTCAGGATAGTCTTTGTGCCATGCTATTTAGACAGTTACGACGGTATCTTCAACCTCTCCTACTACGACCTGCTCATAGGCTTGGACGCAACCGTCTTCGCCTCCTACTACGAGCCTTGGGGTTATACGCCGCTTGAGAGCGTAGCCTTCGGCATCCCTACGATTACAACCGACCTTGCCGGCTTCGGAATATGGGCACAGTCGCAGACTGCATTGACCGATGACGATGAGGTTGTCGATGCAGCCGACGACGACGCAGTCACCCTTTACGGAGCCGCGGCAGCCAATCCTTCCGACGAGGCCAATCTTTCCGACGAGGCTGCCAATCCCTCCGACGACGATGCCCATAGCAACGACGCCGCCCTTCGCATATCTGCCGCCACCGTGATTCATCGCAGTGACGACAACTATCCGGATCTTATCCACAGCATCTCGAAGTCGCTCCTCGCCCTTATGTCGGCCGACCAAGCCGTCCTTCGCCGACGCTGCTTCCGTCTTGCCCATAAAGCCGAATGGAAACGCTTTATCAAACACTACTACGCTGCCTTCGACAAGGCATTTATCAACGCTACAATAAGAAATAAAAAATAAATATTAAAGAAATGAGAATCCCTACATCAAACTCAAACGAACAAATCTGGCATGACCTCTACTCCTACACCGAGCTGCCGGACGCACTGAAACCGCTCAACGAAATCGCCAACAATATCTGGTGGGTTTGGAACCACGAGGAAACCAAACTCTTCAGCGAACTTGCACCCAAACTGTGGAAGAAAACCGAAGGCAACCCTGTAGCAGTCCTGCAACAGCTGTCGAAAAAACGTATCAACGAAATACTTGCCGACCAGACCTTGTTGATGAAAATACGTTACTCTCACGAACTGTTCAAGGCCTACATGAACGTCGAGCCTGACCGCTCTCGCCCTTCCATAGCATATTTCAGCATGGAATACGGCCTGACCAATATCCTCAAAATCTACTCCGGCGGTCTGGGCGTCCTTGCGGGCGACTATCTCAAAGAGGCCAGCGACTCAAACGTTGACATGACCGCCGTCGGCTTCCTTTACCGCTACGGCTATTTCACGCAGACCCTCTCGATGGAAGGACAGCAGATAGCCAACTATGAGGCTCAGGATTTCACCTCCCTGCCGCTGACGCAGGTAACAACCTCCGACGGCGCTCCAATGCTGCTCGAAGTGCCCTTCCACGACCGTATAGTCTATGTCCACATCTGGAAAGTGAACGTCGGTCGTATCCCGCTCTACCTGATGGATACCGACATCCCCGCAAACTCCGAATGGGACCGCTCAATCACGCATCAACTCTATGGCGGCGATTGGGAAAACCGAATGAAACAGGAATATCTCCTCGGCATAGGCGGCATCCTCCTGCTTAATAAATTAGGCATCCGGAAGCAGGTCTATCACTGCAACGAAGGCCATGCGGCGCTTATCAACGCCCAGAGGCTTGTAGATTATATCGAGAACGACAAACTTGAATTTAACGAGGCTCTCGAAGTCGTGCGTGCCTCCTCGCTTTATACCGTTCATACGCCTGTTCCAGCCGGCCATGATTACTTCGACGAGGAACTGTTCGGGAAGTATTTGGGGCACTTTCCCCAGAAACTCGGCATCACATGGCAGGAATTTATCGACATGGGACGTACTACTCCCGGCAATAACGAGAAATTCTGCATGAGTACTTTCGCACTCAATACCTGTCAGGAAGCCAACGGTGTGAGCCTGCTTCACGGCAAAGTATCGCAGGTGATGTTCTCCCCCCTGTGGAAAGGCTATTTCCCTGAAGAACTGCATGTCGGCTACGTAACAAACGGCGTTCATACACCTACGTGGATGGCTACCGAGTGGAAAGAATTTTGCAACGAACATTTCGGGCCGGATTTTGTTAAAGACCAGTCGAACAAAGCTATCTGGGGAAAAATACAACAAGCGCCGGACGCCAAGATTTGGGATATACGCAAAGCGCTTAAATACAAGTTAGTTGATTATATCAAGACGCAATACACCGACAACTGGCTCAAGAATCAAGGCGACCCCTCGAAAGTGGTTACCATCCTTGACCGTATTAATCCCGACGCTCTGATATTCGGCTTCGGTCGCCGTTTCGCTACCTACAAACGCGCACATCTGCTCTTTACCGACCTCGAACGGCTTGAGAAGATAGTCAACAACGTGCAGTATCCGGTGCAGTTTGTTTTCACCGGCAAGGCGCATCCCGCTGACGGCGGCGGTCAGGGACTTATCAAGCATATAATCGAAATCTCGCGCCGACCGGAGTTTCTGGGCAAGATAATCTTCCTCGAAAACTATGACATGCGGCTTGCACGGCGTCTTGTTACCGGCGTCGATGTGTGGATAAATACTCCTACACGACCGCTCGAAGCCTCCGGCACATCGGGCGAGAAAGCCGAAATGAACGGCGTACTCAACCTCTCGGTACTCGACGGCTGGTGGTACGAAGGCTACCGCGAAGGGGCAGGCTGGGCGCTCACCGACAAACGTACTTACGACAATCAACAGTATCAGGACCAACTCGATGCAGCCACAATTTATCACCTGCTCGAAGACGAAATCATACCTCTCTATTACGCCAAGAACAGCAAGGGTTACTCGCCCGAATGGGTGCAGTACATCAAGAACTCCATGTCGCAGATTGCGCCCGACTATACGATGAAGCGAATGATGGACGACTATTTCGACCGCTTCTACAATAAATTGGCGACGCGCTCGGCTACACTGACAAAAAACAAGTACGCCGAAGCCCGCAAGATAGCCGACTGGAAGAAAGAAGTGGCCGCCCACTGGAATTCGTTCACCGTGGAATCGATGACGCTTGCCACCAAGTCGGAGTTTCAAACAATTGTAGGCGAAGATTACGTCGTCGAGGTAATCATCAACCGCAAGGACTTGAAGGCCATGCTTGGAATAGACCTCGTCTATGCCCGCGAGAATCCGGATAATCACCGCATAGAACTCATCTCGACCGAACCTTTCGAGTTAAAACAGGAAGACGGCGCCAAGTTGTATTTCGAGTTGAAGCGCACGAACGCCGAGTTCGGGCATCTGAAAGTAGGCTGCCGCATCTATCCCGACAACCCCGCTCTGCCCCACCGGATGGATTTTGCATACATCAAATGGATACAGTTCTGACGTGCTGAGTGTTAAGTGTTAAGTCAGCTCTTTTCTTAGAAATTCGGTTATCAGTCGCCGGCCTTCGCGGGCGTCGGGACTGTCGAACAGTGTGAAACCGTGTTGAGCTTTGTCGAAACGACGGTGAAGTACTCTTGTGCCGACGCTTCTCAAGCGCTCGGCAAAACGGTCTCCCTCAGCGCATAACGAATCGCGACCGGCAGTGATAACCAACACAGGCGGGAAAGCGGCCAACTCGTCGTCCGAGGCATAGAGCGGCGATATCAAAGGGTTGCGCCGCGCTTCGCGGTCAGTGCAATAACAGGCGTCAAAGATACGGCTGCGTTTGGGCGGCAACATGAAACGCGCCATGAAGCCTTTGCCCCGAGGCTTCTCATAAGCATCGGTATAAACGTCAAGCGGTGGATAATCGAGTATGGCAGCCTTGATGTTCAACTCTTTGGTCATAGCGTTGCGGATACATATTGCCGCCGTGAAGTTGCCGCCTGCGCTATGTCCTCCAACTGCAATTCGTCCGGCGTCAATGCCCAGCTCCGAAGCATGGGTCTGCATGTATTTGACCGTTGCATAACATTCGTCGATAGCCGCCGGAAAGGGATGTTCGGGCGCCAGACTGTAATCTATGCTTACGATTTTTATACCTGCCTCTTCTGCAAGTTGTTGATTGTAAGGGTCATCCATCTCAGGGTCGCCAAAGATGAAGCCACCGCCGTGAATGTCAACAAAAAGAGCCTGAGTTGCATGATTATCAAAACCATAAGTCAGGGTACGGACACGTCCGGCTTCGGTGTCGAAAAACATCTCTTTGCCTTTTCTATTCTTCCGACTGCGCCTCGACGACCACTCTCTCATCTTCTTTATAAAAGAAACTTTCTTGATCAGCTCCTCTTGCGTATATACTTTAATTTCAGGAATTTGCATAGCTTTAAAATAGTGAATAGTGAATAGTGAATAGTGAATAGTGAATAACGATTAGTGATTAATGATTAGTGAATAATAGTTCGACAAAAGTACACGAAAATATTGAGACTGCCAAAAAGTGTGAGATAAACTCGGAACTCCCGACTCGGTAAAGTAGTTATCGCTAATAAGATGTGATTTATACAAATAATATCCAAAAAAACCTTATTGTACAAAGTACAATATCTTGTCAATTGAGAATTGAGAATTAAATTACGACTTTTGGTTGATGACTATCAACTGATGGCTTTTGGCTGTTTTTACCTTTTACCTTCTACTTTCTAACTTCTACTTTCTAACTTCTACCTTTCTAACTTTCTACCTTCTAATTATTTTAGCTCCTGTCTGGAGTTCTGAAACTGCTCGATTAGCAGTTAAAAACATGTTTTACAACATATTTTTCGTTTTTTTTCGCGTTTTTTTCGCTTATACCAAAACAAGTTTGTAACTTTGCAACCTGAATTATTAATCTTAATAACGAAATTTATGAGTACAAGAAGAAATTTTATCAAGAAATCGCTTACAGCCGGCTTGGGCATGATAGCCTTGCCTTCAATCGTTCCGGCTTCAGTCTTCGGGAAAAACGCCCCATCTAACCGCATCAACATTGGCGCTATCGGCACGGGACGCATCTCGCGCGACCATGACATGCCGGGGGTTTGGAAATACGACCATGCCCGCATCATCGGGGTCTGCGACCTCGACGCCAACCGCGTAGCCGACGCCAAGAAGTACGTCGAAGACTACTATACCAA